>CALEDU010000182.1 GCA_937949455.1 uncultured Tepidimonas sp.
CACCTGCTCGGCATAGCCGTTGAATGGCTGCGTCTTCAGGCGCGGCGCAAACAGCCCACCCTGCCCCAGCCGCCGCTCGGTGGCCTGGCTCCAGCGCGGGTGCGGCACATCCGGGTTGACATTGGCAAAGAAACCGTACTCGTGCGGCGCAGCCACGTTCCATGCCGTGGTCGGCTGGCGCTCGGCAAAACGCAGGCGCACGATCGACTTGGCGCTCTTGAAGCCGTACTTCCACGGCACCACCAGGCGCAGCGGCGCGCCGTTCTGCGGTGGCAGTACCTCACCATACAGGCCGAAGGCCAGCAGCGTCAGCGGGTGGCGCGCCTCGTCCATCCGCAGCCCCTCCACATAAGGCCACAGCAGCACGCTGGAGCGCAGGCCGGGCATCGTCTCGCGATCGGCCAGGCTGTGAAATTCGACGAACTTGGCGCTGCCCAGCGGCCGTGCGTGCTCGATCAGCGCCGACAGTGAGTAACCGATCCAAGGGATCACCATCGACCAGCCCTCCACGCAGCGCAGGCGGTAGAGGCGCTCCTCCATCGGCGCCAGCTTCAGTAGGTCGTCCAGGTCCAGCGTCAGCGGCCGCGCCACCAGCCCGTCCACCTGCAGTGTCCACGGCCGCAGCCGCATGCGGTGGGACAGCCGGGCGGGGTCCTCCTTGTCGGTGCCGAATTCGTAGAAGTTGTTGTAGCCAGTGACCAGCCCGTACGGCGTCGGTGCCTCGGGCGTGTGGGCACCGGCAACGGTACTGGGCCGCGCGGCCAAGGGCGGTTGCTGCCCGGGTCGGCTCGCCGGTGCAGACGCGGTCGCCTTGGTGGCCGGCACCAGCGCCGCCCCCGCGGCCCCCGCCGACATCCAGCCCATGCGCCACAGCCATGCGCGGCGGTTTTCCACAAGCGCGCGTGGCGTGATTTCGCTGGGCCGCGGCTGCATTGGGGCTACCCCTGCCGGATCAGAGCGCGCCGTAGCTGTGCAAACCGCTCAGGAACATGTTGACGCCCAGGAAGGCGAACGTCGTGATCCCCAGCCCCACCAGAGCCCACCACGCCGCCACCGTGCCGCGCAGGCCCTTCATCAGGCGCATGTGCAACCACGCCGCGTAGTTCAGCCAGACGATCAACGCCCAGGTCTCCTTCGGGTCCCAGCTCCAATAGCCGCCCCAGGCCTCGGCCGCCCACAGCGCGCCCAATACGGTCGCGATGGTAAAGAAAGCAAAGCCCACCGCAATGGCCTTGTACATCACATCGTCGAGCACCTGCAGGCTCGGCAGCCGCTCGGCAATGCGCCGCCGCGCAGCCAGGATGCCGCTGACGATCAACGCCGACACGCCAAAATAGACGAACCAGTAACTGCCGCTCTTGGTCGCGGCATCCTGCCGAAACACCAGCGGCTCGAAGCACAACACCATGCCCAGCAGCCACAGCGGGGCCAGTTTGACCCAGCTCGTCTGGCCGGCGCTTTGCTTGATCAGGTAAGCAAACGCCAACATCGCCGCAATGGCAAACGTACCGTAACCAATGAAGTTGGCCGGCACATGCAGCTTCATCCACCAGCTCTGCAGCGCCGGCACCAACGGCTGGATCTGGTGCGCCTCGCGCACCACCGTGTACCACAACAAAAAGCCCACCGCGGCGCTGACGATCAGCATCGCAAACGCCCCCATGCGGCGCGTCTGGTAGCGATCCTCGTAGTACAGATGGTATGCCGCCGTCAACCAGGCAAACAGCACGAACACCTCGTACAGATTGCTGACCGGAATGTGGCCAATGCCGGGGCCGATCTGGTGGCTTTCGTACCAGCGCACCATCGTGCCCACCAGCGCCAGTGTCACCGCACCCCAAGCGATGCGCGAGCCCAAGCGCTCGGCCGTGTCGCCGCCGCGCGGTGCCAGCAGCCCGATCCAGTAAAACACCGTGCTCATGAAGAACAGCACGCTCATCCACAGGATGGCCGACTGGCTGGACAGAAAATACTTCAGCAAAAACACCTGCTCGGCGCGCGCCAGGTCGGCACGGCCGTCCACCTGGTACAACCCGATGGCCAGCAGCGCCAGCGCCGCTACCGCCACGGTCAAGGGCTGCACCGGACGCCAAAACCACGCCAGTGCCACCAGACCCGGCACCGCCCCGAACAGAATGGCCTTATCGTAGCCGTCCATGGCATGGCCCCACTGCCACAGTGCGGCTGCAGCACCCGCCACGGCCAGCAGCGCATACAGCCAGTCCCACACCGTGCGGCGGGCCAGCCAGCCGCGCGCGCCGCTGTCCGACGCGCTGTGCTTGTCGAGTTTGAGGTCGATGGTTTGGGAAGCAGACGTCATGTCAAACCCTTGGACACAGGAGGATGCAGCAAGCCTTGCAGACCGTCGAACTCGCGGTCGTTGTCGAGAAGCTTGCGATTGCTCGACAGCGCCATGGTGGCGCGGGCACCTTCGCTGGACGGAGCCAGCCACACCCACAAGCGCCGCTCGCGCACGTAAAGCATGGCAAAGACTCCGACGATCAGCAACAGACACCCCAAATACACAATGGTTTTACCCGGCGCGCGCGCGACCTGAAAGACGCTGGCCTGCACATGCTCGAAATCTTTGAGCTGGAAAGTCAGCGGCGCGGGGTAGAAAAAGGCATCGGACAGGCTCAGCACCGCCTGCGTCATGAAGGCGACTGTGGTGTCATCGCGCTGGGCCGGGGGCAAGTTGGCCTGCTGGCGGCTGAGCTGATACAGCTCGAACAGCGTGCCATTCAGGATGCGCAGCAACACCTCGCCAGCGCGCTCGCGTTCGGCCTCGGGGATATTGACTTCCATGAAGGCCGACAGCGCCTGCAACCCCCCCAAACGCGGGGCACCCTGGTGGGGCAAGCGCTCGATTTCGGGGTCCTCGCCAGCAAACAGATCGATCGCGCGCTGGGCCGACCCGGCCAGGGCCTGCACCACGGCTGGCGGTTGGTCGGGCGCCGCTGCCGCCACATAGCGCTGCACCGCCCGCTGCCGCATCGCCGGATCACCCAGCGCCGCCCTCAGCCGCACGAATCCGTCCAAACCGTCGTTGTCGTCCACCGGCACGCGCAGATAGCGAAACGGCTCCTGGGGTGTGTCGCGCACCCCCAGCAAAATCACCCGCCGACCGTCCAGGTCGATCGGCAGCATGTAATTGTGGAACTCGCGCGCCTGGCCGGCCTCATCGCGCAGCTTGTAGGTAATGCTGGGGCCGACGTTGCGCAAGGTGCGCTCAGTGGCCGTCTTGTGGCCAGAACCCAGGCGCGACTCGATGGCCTGACGCAAATCGACTTTGCGCACATCGGCACCCGCAGCGGTCGCCCCACCCAGGTTCTCCACGTTGATGACGCGCAGCCCCGTGAACTCCAGCCGCAGCCGCTCGTCGCCATTGGTCAGTACGGTCGCTTCGCCAATGCGGCCTTGCACCTCGAACGGCTTGACGCTCGCACCCATGGGCAGCGCACGCAACTTGACCAGCGAGCCGCCGTCGTCAAAGCTGGATTGATAAATCTGAATGCCGCGGTGCTGCACGGGGTGGTTGACTTCCACCCGCGCCGGGCGCGCCTCGCCTGTGTAGCGGTCGTGGATCACGATCTCGCTGGCAAACAGCCGCGGCATGCCGGTGTCGTAGTACTCGACGATAAACTTTTTCAGCTCCACGTCGAACGGCAGCTCCTGCAGGATCACCCCCTCGGGCTGTGGCAGTACGGCCACACCGGCGCGCGTGCCCTCGGTGACCAGCAGATTGCCGCGGAATGTGGGATTGGTGTCGCTCAGGCGGTGCTTCTCGGGCACGTCGGCGATCAGCCCGCCGCCCTGAAACGACTCCTTGCCACCCAACCAAAGCTGGGCGCGCACCATCAGGTCCCCGTCGAGCAGACCACCGATGCAAATGATGACGATGGCCGCATGCGCGGCCAGGTAGCCCAGCTTGTTGGCCGCCCCGGTCTTGGCCGCCACCATCCAGCCGGTACCGCTGGGGGTCTCGCGCGACTGCAGCCGCACCTTCCAGCCGCGTGCCAGCAACCCTTGGCCGATGCGCTCGGCGGCCGCGCGCGGGGCCTCGGCCAGGGTCGCCTCGGCCTTGTGGTGGAAGGCCTGCAGGCTCTGCTCACGCACATGCTCTTTGTACTGACGCAGGTCGGTCAGGATCTTGGGTGTGTTGCGCACGATGCACAGCGTCGTGCTCAGCACCAAAAACGCCAAAATCAGCAAAAACCACCAGGCGCTGTAGACGGAGTACAGGTCCAGCGCCCCGAACACCTCGGACCAAAATGGCCCAAACTGGTTGACATAGTTGTTGATCGGCTCGTGCTGTTTGAGCACAGTGCCCAGCACCGAGGCGATGCTGATGACCGTCAGCAGCGCGATGGCAAAACGCATCGACGACAGCAACTCCACGACCGACGCGAGGCGGCGGGAGGGGAGTCGCAGCTCGATACCGGCGGTGGAAGCACTCATACGGACACGGGACACAAAAAAGGCAGACCGGGTGGAGGCCTGCCTTGACTGGGAGTAAAGGTCGCGTGGAAGGTTCCACGCGCGGGCCGGCTGTCAAGCCCAATATTACCGAATGCTGATATTTTCTGCAGCGGCTGGGCCTTTCGGCGGTCTGCCCAGGCCGGCGCGGCGCGCGCCGCTCAACGCAGCCCAGCGATGTAATCGGCCAGGGCCTGGATCTCGTTGTCCGTCAGGTAGCGGGCGATCTCGTGCATCTGCTTGTTGTTGGCGCGCTCGTTGGAGCGAAACGCCTTGAGCTGCGTGGCCGTGTACTCGGCATGCTGGCCGCTGAGCCGCGGGTATTCGGCCGGGATGCCGCTGCCGCTGGGGCCGTGGCAGCCCGCGCAGGCCGGGATGCGGCGATCGGTGATGCCCCCGCGGTAGATGCGCTCGCCCAGGCGCACCAGCTCGGCGCTCGTCGAAAACCCGGTCGTCCCCTTCTGGCTGGCCAGCCAGTAAGCGATGTCGCGCATGTCATCATCGGACAGCTGGCTGGCAAAGCCCACCATCACCGCATTGGCGCGCTTGCCCGATTTGTACTCGCGCAGCTGCTTCATGAGGTATTCCGGGTGCTGCTGCGCCAGCTTGGGGTTGGCCGCGGTCGTCGAATTGCCATCTGCCGCGTGACAGGCCACACACACCTGGCCGAACAGCGCCGCACCGCGCTTGAGATCGGGCTGGGCAGTCTGTGCTTGAGCAGACCAGGACAGGGTGGCAGCCAAGGCGGCACCAATGAGCGTGACGATGGGTTTCATGGTGGGATCGCTGTGTAGGCGCGTGGAGATGCGTGCCGGGTTGGCCCTGGCACAACGGATCAACCGCCCGATTCTACAATGGTTAGAAATCTCCCCTCGCATGACGACGCCCACCTCCTCCCCCCCAGCAGAAGCGCAGGCGCGGGCCTGGCTGCACACCGCCCGCTTTCTGACCGAAGCCCCGCAGCTGCAGCACCTGCCCCCGCTAACCGCGCCCGAGATCGCCTTCGTCGGCCGCTCCAATGCCGGCAAGTCCACCTGCATCAACACCCTGGCGCAGCAGCGACAACTGGCCTTTGCTTCCAAAATGCCCGGCCGCACGCAAAGCATCGTGCTGTTTGCCCTGGGCAAACAAGGCTGCACCGACGCGGTGCTGGCGGACCTGCCTGGTTACGGCTACGCCGCCGTGCCGCAGGCGGCCAAGCGGCGCTGGCAACAGGTGATGGCCAACTACCTGGTCAGCCGCCCCAATCTGCGCGCGGTGGTCATGCTGTGCGATGCACGGCTGGGCCTGACGGAGCTGGACGAGGCGCTGCTGGACATCATCCGCCCGCGTGTGGAGCAAGGGTTGGATTTTCTGGTGCTGCTGACCAAGGCGGACAAGCTCTCGCGGCAGGAGCAGGCCAAGGCGCTGTCGATTGCGCGACTGCAAACCGCCGGCGGCGATGCGATGCTGTTCTCCGCCCTCAAGCGCCAGGGCGTAGACGAGGTGGCCCTGCGGCTGTGGAACTGGGCACACCTGCAGGCGTAGCCTCGCCCACTTGATTCCCTCACCCCAGCGCGCGGGGTGACTTGTAGCGCGCATAGCCCCACAGATACTGTTCGGGGCAGCGGCGAATCAGCCGCTCCATGGCCCGGTTGATTTGCGTGGCTGCCTCGACCGGATCGGGGGCCAGGGGTTCGTCCATCACCTGTGCCCAGGGCTGCACATGCACCACATAGCCGCGCCCCCAGGGCAGCCGCTGCCCCCAGGCCAGCAGCACCTGCACCCCGGGCTGCTGCGCCAGCCGCGCCGCCAGCGTCATGGTGTACGCCGGCCGGCCAAAGAACGGTGCCCACACCCCCAAGCCCTGCGGCGGTACCTGGTCGGGCAGCAGGCCCACCGCCTCGCCGCGGCGCAGCGCCTGCATGAGCTGCCGCACCCCGGCCAGTGTCGTCGGTGCCGCCGCCATGCCCGGGCGCTGCCGCGCCTGACGCAGCAGCGCATCCAGCGCGGGGCGGCGCGCGGGCCGGTACAACACGGTGATGGGCGCGCCATGCGCCGCCCCAGCCACCCCAGGCGAGCCAAACCTCTCGGCATAGGCGCGCGGTGTGACCTCGAAGCAGCCCAAATGCGGCGTCAAAAACAGCACCCCGCGCCGCTGCGCCAGCGCCGCCTCGATATGCGCTGCCCCCTCCCAGCCGACCCGCACCGACGGGCCAAACCACAGGCGCGGCAACTCGAACACCTGCTGCCCAGCAGCCCCGATCGACGCCCAGCGCGCTCTGCCGCGCAGCCCCACCCAATGGGTGTGCTCGCACCAACGGCGACGGTAGGTGGGCGAGGCCAGCCACACCCCCCAGCCCGCACACCAACCCAAGGCGTGCAAGGCCAGCAGCGGCCAGCGGGCCAGCAGCCCAAACAAGGCCCTCATGGGCAGGGCACAGGGCTGATCGCCCCCCAGGGGATTGCACGTACAATCAAAACCATCGCCGAGTTACCGAACTACTTGCGGGCGATTCACAAATGCCGCTAAAGCGTTCGCCATCACCCCATGTTGGGCCGGCGCAACGCCGGCAATCAGCAAAACAGGAGTGTATAACCGTGGCGAACGATTTCCTCTTCACCTCCGAGTCCGTCTCTGAAGGCCACCCGGACAAAGTGGCCGACCAGATCTCCGACGCCATCCTCGACGCCATCTTCGAGCAAGACCCACGCAGCCGCGTGGCGGCCGAGACGCTTTGCAACACGGGCCTGGTGGTACTGGCCGGCGAGATCACCACCAACGCGCACGTAGACTACATCCAGGTGGCGCGCGACACCATCAAGCGCATCGGCTACGACGACACCGAGTACGGCATCGACTACAAGGGCTGCGCCGTGCTGGTGGCCTACGACAAGCAGAGCAACGACATCGCCCAGGGCGTGGACCACGCCAGCGACGACCACCTCAACACCGGCGCGGGCGACCAGGGCCTGATGTTTGGCTACGCCTGCGACGAAACGCCCGAACTCATGCCCGCGCCCATCTACTACGCGCACCGCATCGTCGAGCGCCAGGCGCAACTGCGCAAGGACGGGCGGCTGCCCTTCCTGCGCCCCGACGCCAAAAGCCAGATCACGATGCGCTATGTCGATGGCCGCCCGCACAGCATCGACACTGTGGTGCTGTCCAGCCAGCACAGCCCCGAGATGAGCGACGGCAAACACATGAAGCCCGCCTTCATCGAGGCCTGCATCGAGGAGATCATCAAGCCCGTGCTGCCCCAGGAGTGGCTGCGCGAGACGCGCTACCTCATCAACCCCACCGGGCGGTTCGTCATCGGCGGCCCGCAGGGCGACTGCGGCTTGACTGGGCGCAAGATCATCGTCGACACCTACGGCGGGGCCTGCCCGCACGGCGGCGGCGCCTTCAGCGGCAAAGACCCGACCAAGGTCGACCGCTCGGCCGCCTATGCCGCGCGCTATGTCGCCAAAAACATCGTCGCCGCCGGGCTGGCGCGCCAGTGCCAAATCCAGCTCAGCTACGCCATCGGGGTGGCGCGGCCGATCAACGTCACCGTCTATACCGAAGGCACCGGCGTCATCCCGGACGAGCAAATCGCCAAAATCGTCAGCGAAGTGTTCGACCTGCGGCCCAAGGGCATCATCCAGATGCTGGACCTGCTGCGCCCGATCTACAGCAAAACCGCCGCCTACGGCCACTTCGGCCGCGACGAGCCCGAGTTCACCTGGGAGCGCACCGACAAGGTGCAGGTGCTGAGGGATTTGGCC
>CALEDU010000183.1 GCA_937949455.1 uncultured Tepidimonas sp.
TGGCTCAGGGCAAGAACAACATCGATGCGTGGTGGATTTCGCTGTCCACCTTTGCTGTGCTGGTGCTGACGCTGACCTTGCTCACCTTCATGGGTGACGCGCTACGCGATGCGCTCGACCCCCGAAAGGCCGACTGATGGACGGGCAGGCGACCCCGTTGCTGGCCGTGCGCGGCCTGCGCATTGCGTTTGGCGGACGGCCCGTGGTGCACGGCATCGACTTCGATGTGGCCAAGGGCGAGAAGGTGGCCCTGGTGGGTGAATCCGGATCGGGCAAGACGGTGTCCGCTCTGAGCCTGCTGCGGCTGTTGCCCGACGCTCGCGTCGAGGGGGAGGTTCGATTCGAGGGGCAGTCGCTGCTGACATTGCCGCCACGCGCGCTGCGCGCCTTGCGCGGCGATGCAGTGGCGTATGTGTTTCAGGAGCCGATGACGGCGCTCGATCCACTGTACCCGGTGGGCGATCAAATTGCCGAGGTGCTGCGCCTGAAGCGCGCTCTGCTGCCGCGCCAGGCCTGGGCACGCGCAGTGGAGTGGTTGGCCCAGGTGGGCATCGACGATGCCCCACGGCGGGCACGCCAGTATCCCCATCAGCTCAGCGGCGGGCAGCGCCAGCGCGCCATGATCGCCATGGCGCTGGCCGGCGAGCCCCGTTTGTTGATTGCGGACGAGCCGACCACGGCCTTGGACGCCAGCCTGCGGTTGCAAATCCTGGCGCTGTTGGAGGATTTGCAGCGCCGCCTGGGGCTGGCCGTTCTGCTGATCACGCACGACCTGAACCTGGTGCGGCGCTTTGCCGACCGCGTGGTCGTGATGGAACGGGGGCGGGTGGTCGAGGCGGGGCTGGTGGCCAGTGTGTTCGACGAACCGGCGCACCCGTATACGGTGCGCTTGCTGGGCAGCCGCCCGGTGCGGCCCGACTGGCTGCAGCTCGATGTGCCCGCGGCCAACGCCGGTCCCTGTCTGGAATTGGACGGTGTGAGCGTGACCTACCGTGTGCCGCGACCCGGGTGGCGGGGGTGGTTTCGCGCCGGGCAGTTCACTGCGGTGCGCGGGGTGTCGGCCCAGCTGGCACCTGGCCGCACGCTGGGGGTGGTGGGGGAGTCCGGATCGGGCAAGTCCACACTGGCGCTGGCTGCGCTGGGCCTGTTGCCTGCCCATGGCCGCCTGTCGGTGATGGGGCGGACGTGGCAGGGCGGGGCGGCGGACCGCCCCCTGCGCCGCGACGTGCAGGTGGTGTTCCAGGACCCGTTCTCGTCGCTGTCGCCGCGCCTGACGGTCGAGCAGATCGTGGAGGAGGGCTTGCGGGTGCACGAGCCGCGGTTGTCGGCCGCCGAGCGGCGCGAACGCGTCGTGGCGGCCTTGCAGGAGGTCGGCTTGTTGTCTGCCTCAGCGGCCCCCGCCGAGATCGCAGCGTGGCTGCAGCGCTATCCCCATGCGTTTTCGGGCGGACAGCGGCAGCGCATTGCGATCGCACGGGCGCTCATCGTGCAGCCGCATCTGTTGGTGTTGGATGAGCCGACCAGTGCCCTGGATGTCACGGTGCAGCGGCAGGTGATCGAGCTGCTGTTGCGGCTGCAGCGCGAACGCGGTTTGGCCTACCTGCTCATCACCCACGATGTGGAGGTGGTGTGGGCGATGGCCCACGATGTGCTGGTCATGCGCGCCGGTGCCGTGGTGGAGGCGGGGCCCGCGCAGCAGGTGCTGCGTGCTCCGCGTGAGCCTTACACTCGCCAATTGCTGGCGAGCGCCGCTGCCTTGCCGAGCTGATGCTCAGGCGACTCGATGACCAGGCCTGACCGTCAGGGCGAGCCGCTGGTGCAGAACCCTGCACAGGTTGTGGTTCAATTCAGGATATGCGTCTGTGCCGTCGTAGCGGCGGCCCTTCGACTCGTGCGTGATTCTCGGGAGAGGTTTTCATGATGACCCCATCGCCCCCGCCCGCCGTCACCGGCAACCGGCAATCCACGACCGCCATCCACTGGTCGGCCCCGTTGCGCTGGCTGCGGCTGGGGTGGCGCGACTATCTGAGCAATCCCCTGCCGGGGTTGTTGCACGGCGGCATGATGGCGCTGTTTGGGCTCATTCTTTGGCTGGCACTGCGCGATGAGTTCTGGCTGCTGGCCGGTGCGTTTACGGGGTTTCTGATCATTGCGCCGGTATTGGCCTCGGGCCTGTATGCCGTCAGCCGCCATTTGGAGCATGGCGAGAAGGTGTGTTGCACCGAGGTCTTACGGCTGTGGACCTCAGGCGATCGGCGTCTGATGACGTTTGGGCTGCTGCTGGGGTTGGCGGGCACGGGTTGGATGCTCACATCGGCGGCCCTCATCACGCTGTGGGCCCCCGCGCCGGTGCAGCGGCCCGTGGACTTCCTTTGGCATGTGGTCCTAGCCGATGGGGTGGGGTTGTTCGAGGCCTGGCTGCTGCTCGGGGCCTGGCTGGCCGCGCCGGTGTTTGCCTCCAGCGTCATGACCCTGCCTATGCTGGTGGACACGCCCACGCCGCTGTGGCATGCGGTGGGCGAGAGCTGGCGGGCCGTCGGCAGCCATCCGGTGGTCATGGGGGTGTGGGCGGTGTGCATCGTGGCTTTGGTGGCGCTGGGCATGGCGCTGGCCATGGTG
>CALEDU010000184.1 GCA_937949455.1 uncultured Tepidimonas sp.
CAAGCTCAAAAGTTGCGGCACAGCGGCGTACAGATAATCAACCCCGCACCGGGTGCCGCCCGAATGGACGGCGTCGATTATCTGCCACTCGAGTCAATTGCTTGGGAGAATGGCGCTGAAGCAACTGACTTGCTGATACAAACCATCCCCCGGTTGTCAGATGACCAGCGGATACACCATCTTAATCGGCTTGTACGTGAATTCGAACGTCGGCTCGATGAACTTGCGCAGTTCGAACGGCGATTGCGCCACGCTTCTAAGATCACAGACAAGCTGTTTGCGGACGACGGAACGATCCACAACCGCAACCTACGTCTGCGGCTGGAGCGCCTCGAAGCAGAACTTGGACAACAGCACTCCGACCTGACCGAGCTGATCAGTCGGCTGGGTCGAGCATGGATGCTGCGCAGCATGAAGCCGGTGCGCGAGCTGGAGTCGCTCGATGCCCAGGCAGTACAAGAGGCACTGCGGGGCTACTACGACGCCTATCTGAGCGGAGCGCGCCAACTGCGCACCTGGATCGAGCAGGCACTGGCCAAGGCGCGGCGTCGCCGGCGGGAATACAGCGGTCAGCTTGCGCTGCCTGAGCTGGCCAAAACCTGGATGGCGCACGGGGAACCCGGCCGGGTGCTTGGCTGGCTGCAGCGCCACGGCCCGCTGCCCGCCGACGCACCGGCACCAATCCGCCAGGCGGTGGATCAGCTGCAACAGGCTCTGCAAACAGACCTAGACGCCAGCGATGGCGTTCACCTGCGCCTCGCCCGTGCACAAGGGGATCTGCGTGCGGCACTCGTGCGGCTGGAGCAGTTATTCGCGCAGCGCAACATCGACGGTATACGCAATACCCTGGCCGGACTCGAGCGCGTGACGGACACGCAGGCGGCCGCCCCCTATGTCGCGTTGGCCCGCGGCCTGCTCGCGGAGCTGCAGGCTCGGCCGGACGAGGCGCTGGCCTACTACGACCAGGTGCTGCAAAGCCCTGAGCGCGGCTTGTGGAAGACGGCGCTGGTGCGCGTGGCCAGTTGGGCCCTTGAGCGCGGCGAGACGGCCACGGCCAGCCAGGCCCTGCAGTGCCTGGCCGATCTGCAACCGGCTTACCGCGTCCAGTTTGGCGACTTCCTGGCTGCGACCGGCCAGATCGCCCAGGCAATCGACGTCTACGAACGTCACCTCATCGAGCATCCCCAGGACCTCGACGCAATGGCCCGCTTGGCCCGCCTCATGGTCAACGCCGGGGCCCCGCAGGCCGCGGCGCTAATGGCTGATCATCTGGAACGCCACGAGGGCGGGGCCAGCATGGCGGCCTCGGTGCGCGAGTGGGTGCGTCTGGCCACTTCGGAAACGCCCCCCTCCTCTGCAGCAGACCGTTGAACACAGACTGCGCTACAGCCACAATACATGCCCCGATAGGGCGCTATTTGCACCATCAAAGGCAGACGCGGGACTCAAGCGAGGTGACCAATGGCCGATAAAACGGGCAAAGATCCAACCCTGACACGGAGCGACACCATGTACACCTCCCCCGCGACCCGCAGCGTCAACGCCTACACCCAGCAAGCGGCCGCCAGCCGCGTGGCGGCAGCCAGCCCGCACGAGTTGATCGCCATGCTGTTCGACGCGGTGGATGAGCAGATCGCGCTGGCCATGGCGGCAACCGAGGCCCGGCAAACCGAACAGCGCGGGCGCGCGGTCAACAAGGCGATCCGCCTGGTGGACGAGGGGCTGCGCGCTGGCGTCGACCTGGAAAAAGGGGGTGAGCTGGCCCAGCGGCTGGATGCCCTGTACCAATACTGCATTGCGCGGCTGGCCGAGGCGCATGCCAAGCGGGACCGTGCGATGTTCGAGGAAGTGCGCCAGCACCTGCGTGGGGTGGCCGACGCCTGGAACCAGATTCGTCCCCAGTGACGCCGAACACGGCATGGCAACCGGACAGAGGGATGGCGATCATGGATACCCTGGAGATGAACGTGTTGGATTACTACCGCGCGCTGGAGCAAGCCAGCGAACACATGCTGCAGGCGGCCGAGTCGGACGATTGGGACCGGGTGGTCGAGTTGGAAGGCGCTTGTGCCGTGCTGATCGAGCGCTTGCGCGAAGTGGGCTCGGCCGCGCAGCTCAGCCCGAGCGAGCGGGCCGAAAAGCACCGCATCATGCTGGCAATCCTGCAGCACGACGCGCGCATCCGCGCCTTGGCTGAGCCGTGGCTGGATCTGTGGGACGCCGCGCCGCCGGGCTCCCGCTCGACTTTGCTGCACTAAAGACGGTGCGGGTGCACCGCAGGCCTACACCTGCATGTTCATGACGTCGGTAT
Source organism: uncultured Tepidimonas sp. (assembly GCA_937949455.1). Taxonomy (GTDB): domain Bacteria; phylum Pseudomonadota; class Gammaproteobacteria; order Burkholderiales; family Burkholderiaceae_C; genus Tepidimonas. Next base: position 2,312 of record CALEDU010000184.1, read on the forward strand.
AGGCCTGCATCATGCGGTTGCGCACATGCAACGCGGCCTGAAAGCCGATTTGTGCCTTCTGCATCGCCACCATCGTTTCTTCCAGACTGACGTTGCGGTTGCCCATCTGCACCTGGTTTTGCAGCTCGCTGGCGCGGTTCTGAGCGGCGCTGACGTCTTGGAGTGCGGTGCGCAGCGCATCACCAAACCCGCGTGCAGGTGCCGCTGCGGCGGCGGTGGATGGTGCGGCGGCACTGGCGGCGGCCTTGGCGGCCAGCGCTTTTTGTGCAGCCCGCAGCGCAGCGGCTTGCGCGGGGCTCATCGAAGCGGTATTCATGGGGAGCAGGCGCAGGTCCATGGCGGCTCCGATCGGGTGGATGACGATGGCAGCAATGGTAGCGGCGCATCGATCGTCGACTTAAGCACGAAAAAGCCGACCAAACCCGGGGTATTTGGGCTTTAGCGCCGGGGGCGGGTTTTGATAATCCGTGCCATGGCTACCTCTACCGCTGTCGCCGAACTGGATCCCGCGCTGCCCGCCCCAGCGGGTCAGTCCTCGCCACCCTCGCCGCTGCTTGCCGGCTGGCAGCGCTTGAGCCCGGGGCGCAAGCTGTCGCTGGGCGCTGGCGTGCTGGCCCTGGTGGCCGTGCTGGCCACGGCGTTTTATCTGATCAACCAGCCAGATTACCGCGTGCTGTATGCCAACCTGTCCGACAAGGACGGTGGGGCGGTGTTGGCCCAACTGTCGCAGATGAATGTGCCCTACAAGCATGCGGACGGCGGCAAGGCCATTTTGGTGCCGGCCGAGCGGGTGAACGACCTGCGCATGAAGCTGGCCAGCCAGGGGCTGCCGAAAGGGACCATCACAGGGTTTGAGCTCATGGACCAGACGCGTCTGGGCATGACGCAATTCCAGGAGCGGGTCAACTTCCAGCGCAGCCTGGAGGGAGAGCTGACCCGCACCATTTTGTCGATCCAATCGGTGGCCGAGGCGCGGGTGCATCTGGCGCTGCCCAACCAAAACGGGTTCTTTCGCGAACAACAAAAACCCTCGGCCAGCGTGGTGCTGACCCTGCACCCCGGCCGCACGCTGGACCGCACCCAGATCGCGGGCATCGTGCACCTGGTGGCCAGCTCGGTGCCGGAGATGGACCCCAAGGCAGTGAGCGTGATCGACCAGCATGGCACCTTGCTGTCGCAGCGGGCCGAGGGCGACGGCGGCATCGATTCACGTCAACTGGAATATGTGCGCATGCTCGAGCAGATGTACACCCAGCGGGTACTGGACCTGCTGGAGCCTGTCGTCGGACGCGACAATGTGCGTGCCACCGTCACTGCCGATGTGGACTTTTCCCTCACCGAACGCACGAGTGAGCAGCACCGGCCGAATCAAGGCACCGAGCCGGCGGCGGTGCGCAGCTCGCAGACGGTGGAAGAAAACGGGCCTGGCACACCGCAACCCAACGGGGTGCCGGGGGCTGTCTCCAACGTCGCCCCCGCCGGTACGGCTGCGCCGATCAACGGGGACGCCCCCCCGGTAGGCGTCGTGGGCAATGGCAATGTCGCAGTGACCACGGCGGAAGGGCTGCGGCGGCGCGAGCAGGTGGTCAATTACGAAGTGGACAAGACGATTTCGGTCACCCGCAGCGCCACCGGCACGGTGCGCCGCCTGAGCGCCGCGGTGGTGATCAACCACCTGCCCAGCGCAGACGCCAAAAAAGGCCCCGCCACGGCGGCCCTGCCGCCCGAGCGGCTGGAGCAGATCCAGGCCCTGGTGCGCGAGGCGATCGGCTTCAATGGCGAGCGGGGCGACTCGGTCAACGTGGTCAACGCCCCGTTCAACCAGCCCCGCGTGGAACCGGTCGAGATCCCTTGGTACCGGGACCCCGACACCCAAGCCTGGCTGCGCAGCCTGGCCGGCCCGCTGGGGATGCTGGTGCTCGGCCTGATCCTCTACCTGGGCATGGTGCGCCCGGCGCTGAAGATGATGCAGCCCCCGCCAGCTGACAATGCGGGCGCGCAGGCGAACGCGGCAGCCGCCCTGCCTGCTCCGGGCAGCCAGCTGGAAGCCGTGGTGGGCGAAGTGGTGGAGCGCCCCAGCCTGCCCCAACCGGTGCACAATGAACCCACCCCTGAGGAGCTGCGGCTGGCCGACGCGCGCCGTCTGGCGAAAGAAAATCCGGTCGCCGTGGCCAATATCATCAAGGGCTGGATCAGCGGCGAAGGGGCGACTGCCTGAGCCAGCCAGCAACGGGTGTGAGTGCACATGGCTGAAGCAAACGATGGATTGCAGGACGCGGCCATCTTCCTCATGTCGCTGGGCGAGGAGGAAGCGGCCGAGGTCTTCAAGCATTTTTCGCCCAAAGAGGTGCAGCGCCTGGGCGAGGCCATCGCGCGCATGCGCACCGTGCCCAAAGAAAAAGTCGAATCGGTCATCGAGCGCTTTACGCGCGAAGCGCAGTCACAAAGTCTGTTGGTATCCGACACCGACAACTATGTGCGCTCGGTGCTCAAACGTGCACTGGGCGACGACAAGGCCTCTCTGCTGATCGACCGCATCCTGCAGGGTGGCGACGTCTCCGGCATCGAGAGCCTGAAGTGGATGGA
>CALEDU010000185.1 GCA_937949455.1 uncultured Tepidimonas sp.
TACCCGCGCTTGTGGGCAGGCAGCAATCGCTCGCGGTTGAAGAACACCGTGCCGTCCTTGTCGTACGGAAACGGGCCCCCTTGGCGGATCAGGCGCATGACGGTGTGCGCTTCGGGCGGCAGGTCGGCCAGCGCTACCTGCGCGATGCCTGGGGCATCTTGCAGCGGCGCTTCGGTCCGTGCGGCGGCACCGCTCGCTCCCAGCAGGGCCAAACCCAACAGCCCAGCCGACAGCGCCGCGCGCCACTTCCACTTCACTCGACGCACCCGATCCTCGCTTGGGGTAAACCCGGAAAATCAAGCGAGCAAGTGTGCCCGAAGCGCCCCTGGATTGCAAGATCTTGACAACCCAGCGGGCTTATGGTCAACAATCGGTCACGGGTGGCGTCAGGCGTCGGTGGGCACGCTGGTGGACGCGTCGGCGGGCGCATGCGCCGCGCCCACCGCACGGGGGCCCACGTTGGCTTCGGCCACCGTCAGCGCCGTCATATTGACGATGCGCCGCACCGTTGCGCTGGCGGTCAGGATATGCACCGGCTTGGCCACACCAAGCAACATCGGTCCTATGGCGATGTTGCCGCCAGCGGCCGTTTTGAGCAGGTTGTAGGCGATGTTGGCGGCATCGATGTTGGGACAGACCAGCAAATTGGCCTCGCCCGTCAAAGTGCTGCGCGGCATGATGGCGTGTCGCGCCGCACCGTCCAGCGCCACGTCGCCGTGCATCTCACCGTCCACCTCCAGCCACGGGGCTTGCTCGCGCAGCAGGGCCAGCACCTGCCGCATCTTGACGGCACTGGGCTGATCGGATGATCCGAAATTGGAGTGCGACAGCAAGGCCGCTTTGGGCGTGATGCCAAAGCGCATGACTTTGCGCGCGGCCATCTGCGTGATCTCTGCCAGCTGCTCGGCGCTCGGGTCGTAATTGACGTGGGTGTCCACCAAAAACACCTGACGGCCAGGCAGCAAGATGGCATTCATCGCCGCATAGGCGTGGGCCCCCGGGCGCTTGCCGATGACCTGGTCGATGTAGTGCAGATGCATAGGGCTGGTACCCCAGGTGCCGCAGATCAGGCCGTGCACATCGCCGTGGCGCAGCAGCATCGCGCCGATGAGCGTGAGCCGCCGCCGCATCTCGATCTTGGCGATCTGCTCGGTGACTCCGCGCCGCTCCATCAGGCGGTGATATGTTTGCCAGAAGGTGCGGTAGCGCGGGTCGTACTCGACGTTGACCACGTCGTAGTCGTCACCCTCGCGCAGGCGCAAACCAAATTTTTCGATGCGCTGGGCGATGATGGATGGGCGGCCGATGAGCGTGGGCCGCGCCAGCCCTTCATCCACGACCACCTGTGCCGCGCGCAGCACCCGCTCCTCCTCACCCTCGGCATAAGCCACCTTTTTGTATTGGGCCCGCTTGGCGATGGCGTAGACCGGCTTCATCAGCGTGCCGGACGCAAACACGAAGTTCTGCAGCCGCTCGCGGTAGGCATCCAGGTCCGCGATGGGGCGTTGCGCCACACCGCTGCGCGCCGCCGCCTCGGCCACGGCCGGCGCAATTTTCATCATCAGCCGCGGATCGAATGGTTTGGGAATCAAGTACTCCGGTCCAAAGGCCAGGTTCTCGCCCGCATAGGCCGCAGCCACCACCTCGCTTTGCTCGGCCTGGGCCAGCTCAGCGATCGCATGCACCGCGGCGATCTCCATCTCGTCGGTGATGGTGGATGCGCCTGCGTCCAGCGCCCCGCGAAAAATGTACGGAAAGCACAGGACGTTGTTGACCTGGTTGGGGTAGTCGGTGCGGCCGGTGGCCATGATGGCGTCGTCGCGCACCGCGCGCACCTGCTCAGGCAGGATCTCCGGCGTCGGATTGGCCAGCGCGAAAATCAGGGGCCGGGCCGCCATGCGGGCCACCATCTCGGGCTTGAGCACACCGCCGGCCGACAGGCCCAGGAATACATCTGCACCCTCGATCACCTCGGCCAGCGTGCGCGCGTCGGTTTTCTGCGCAAACTGCGCCTTGTCGGGGTCCATCAGCTCGGTACGGCCTTCGTAGACCACGCCGGCGAGGTCCGTCACCCAGATGTTTTGGCGCGGCAGGCCCAGCTTGACCAGCAACTGGGCGCAGGCCAGCGCCGCCGCCCCGGCGCCCGAGGTGACGAGCTTGATCTGATCGATGCGCTTGCCCACCACCTTCAGACCGTTGAGCAGCGCCGCGCCGACGACGATGGCCGTGCCGTGCTGGTCGTCGTGGAAGACCGGGATTTTCATGCGCTCGCGCAGCTTGCGCTCGATGAAGAAGCAATCCGGCGCCTTGATATCCTCCAGGTTGACGCCGCCGAAAGTCGGCTCCAGCGCCGCAATGATCTCGACCAGCCGGTCTGGGTCTTTTTCGTTGATCTCGATGTCGAACACGTCGATGCCGGCGAACTTCTTGAACAGCACCGCCTTGCCTTCCATCACCGGCTTGGCCGCCAATGGGCCGATGTCGCCCAGCCCCAGCACCGCGGTGCCGTTGGTGATGACGGCCACCAAATTGCCGCGACTGGTGTAGCGGAATGCATTGGCCGGATCGGCGACGATCTCCTCACACGGGGCGGCAACGCCGGGCGAGTAGGCCAGCGCCAGATCGCGCTGGTTGGACAGGGGCTTGGTGGCGGCGATCGCCAGCTTGCCGGGGGTGGGGTGCTCGTGATAGTCGAGTGCGGCGCGCTTGAGTTGCTCGCGTTGGTCCGAAGCGGTTTCAGCCATGGGGGGGAATCTCCTGACCGCCACGCATCCCCGGGCGGGGACAACGCGGCGCTGACGCCACATTGTAGGAAGCCACGGCGCTTGTGCCGGCGCAGTGGCGGCAGCCTTGACTGGATCAGGGCGAATGCGGCACCGCCTCGTCGGTGTCGCCGGGTGGGGCAACGATCGCCCGATCGCGGCCCGCCTGCTTGGCTGCATACAAGGCGGCATCAGCCAGGCGCAACAAGCGCGGGCCATCGTCAGGAGCATGAGGCACCAGGCTCCCCACCCCGGCGCTGACCGTCACCACCGGCGCCGTGGGGGAGGCGGCATGGGGCAGCGCCAACGCCCGCACTGCAGCCACGGCCCGCTCGGCAACCACACGCGCCCCGTCGGCGTCGGTATCGACCAGCAGAGCCACCAATTCCTCGCCACCGTAGCGGGCCAATAGATCGGGCGCGCGATAAATTTCGCCCTGGAGCGCACGCGCCACCGCCTGCAGGCAGGTATCGCCAGCTTGATGGCCGTAGTGGTCGTTGTAGCGCTTGAAGTGGTCCACATCGAACATCAAGACCGCCAGTGGCCGCGCCTGCCGCGTGTGGCGCGCGATCTCCTCGCGCAGGCGTTGGTCGAAATAGCCGCGATTGGCAATGCCCAGCAACCCGTCGATGCGTGAGAACGCCTCCAGCCGCCGATTGGCCGCCTCGAGCTCGGCGGTGCGCTCGCGCACGCGTTGCTCCAGCCGCGCGTTGACCTCCAGCAGGTCCTGGTTCTGCGCCGCCAGCACGCGGTAGAGCTGGCCGACCATGCGCAGCAAGTTGGCCACGCGGCGGTCGAGCGGATCCTCCTCCTGCGCCCAGGCATCAGCGGGATCGGCACCGGCGCGGATGCGCACCATCTGCCGCGCCATCGACTGGTCCACGCCCATGATGTGCAGCCCCAGCCACGAGGTCAGAAAGCCCATCAACGTGTCGCCCGGCTGGCGCAAGTGGCCGCGTGCATCCCACATCGAGCGCACCTGCTCGACGAACTCGTGGTGCAG
>CALEDU010000186.1 GCA_937949455.1 uncultured Tepidimonas sp.
CAACCACGTCGTCTGCCACGGCATCCCCAATGACAAGCCCCTCAAAAAAGGCGACATCGTCAACATCGACATCACTGTCATCAAGGACGGTTGGCATGGGGATACGAGCCGGATGTTTCTGGTCGGGGACGTCCCTCCGCATGCGCGGCGGCTGTGCCAGGTGACCTACGAGGCCATGTGGAAGGGGATCGAGCGGGTCCGCCCCGGTGTGCGCCTGGGCGACATCGGGCACGCCATCCAGGCCTATGCCGAGAGCGCCGGCTACAGCGTGGTGCGGGAGTTCTGTGGGCACGGCATCGGCCAACGCTTTCACGAAGATCCCCAGGTGCTGCACTACGGACGCCCTGGTACGGGGATGGAAATCCGGCCGGGCATGACCTTCACCATCGAGCCCATGATCAACCAGGGACGGCGCGAAATTCGCGAGATGGGCGATGGCTGGACCATCATCACCAAGGACCGCTCGCTGTCTGCCCAATGGGAGCATACCGTGCTGTGCACCGAAGACGGCTATGAGGTCTTGACCCGCTCGGCTGGCATGCCGGCACCGCCGGCCTTCATCGGAGCGACAGCCAGCCCAGCACCGGCTTGATGCCGTGTCTGACATCTGACCCGGTCTTGCCAGCGACCGATCCATGACCGCCACCGACATCCCCACGCCTGCCGGCCGTCTGGACATCGATGCGCTGCGGCAGCACTACCGCGATGGCAAGCGCGGAGTCCTGCACGCCATCGAGGCGCTCAATGGTCGCTCGCGAGGCGTGCGCGCTCTGCTGCGACGGCTGAGTCGGCTGACGGACGAGACGCTGCGCGCGCTTTGGGGAGCGTGCGGGCTGCCGGACACGCTGGCCCTGGTCGCCGTAGGGGGCTATGGCCGGGGGGAGCTGTTCCCCTACTCCGACGTCGATGTGCTCGTACTGCTGCCCGATGGTATCCAAACCGAGGCGCATGCGCCGCTCAGGGCTGCGCTGGAGCGCTTCATCGGACATTGCTGGGACATCGGGCTGGAGATCGGCTCCAGCGTACGCACGGTGGCCGAATGCCTACAGGAGGCCGCCGCCGACATCTCGGTGCAGACCGCGCTGCTGGAAGGCCGTTGGCTGGCCGGGGACCGGCGCCGCTTCGCTGCGCTGGGCCGGGCGCTGGACGAGCAGACCGACCCACTGGCATTTTGCCGCGCCAAGCAGTTCGAGATGCAGCAGCGCCACCAGCGTTATGAGAACACGCCGTACGCGCTGGAGCCCAATTGCAAGGAATCGCCAGGAGGGCTGCGCGACCTGCAGGTGATCCTCTGGGTGGCCAAAGCCGCTGGTTTGGGCCACACCTGGGACGAACTCGCGCGCCGCGGGCTGGCCACGGCGCGCGAGGCGCGCCAGCTCAAGGCCAACGAGGCGCTGCTGAGCCTCATCCGCGCCCGCTTGCACACCCTGGCCCAGCGGCGCGAAGATCGGTTGGTGTTCGATCTGCAGACCGCGCTGGCCGCCTCGTTCGGCATCGAAGCGCTAGGCAAGGACAATGACAGCCGCGAGCAGTCGGCGCGGCGCGCGCGCAAAGCCAGCGAGCGGCTCATGCGGCGCTACTACTGGGCCGCCAAGGCGGTGACACAGCTCAACCAGATTCTGCTGCTCAACATCCAAGATCGCCTGGAGCGCGATGAGCACGAGGTGGCACCCCCGCGCCCGATCAACCCACGCTTTCTGGACCGGGGAGGTCTGCTGGAAGTGGCCAGCGACGATCTGTACCTACAGCAGCCACACGCGATCCTGGAAACCTTTTTGCTGTACCAGAAAATGCCGGGCATCAAGGGCTTGTCGGCGCGTACGCTGCGGGCCCTGTACAACGCCCGCCCGATCATGAATGCGGCGTTTCGGCGCGACCCGGTCAACCGCCGCACCTTTGTGCAGATGCTGCAGCAACCCCAAGGCATCACGCACGCCCTGCGGCTGATGAACCAGACCTCGGTACTGGGGCGCTACCTGTGGCCGTTTCGCAACACGGTCGGTCAGATGCAGCACGACCTGTTCCACGTCTATACCGTGGATCAGCACATTCTGATGGTGCTGCGCAACATACGGCGCTTTTTCATCCCGGAGCATGCGCACGAGTACCCATTTTGCTCCCAGCTCGCGGCGGGATGGGACAAACCATGGGTGCTGTACATAGCGGCGCTGTTTCACGACATCGGCAAGGGCCGCGGGGGTGACCATTCGGCGCTCGGCGCACGAGACGTGCAGATCTTTGCGCGCCAGCACGGCATCGATCGCGAGGATGCGGCGCTGATCCGCTTTCTGGTCGCGGAGCACCTGACCATGAGCCAAGTGGCCCAGAAACAGGATATCAGCGACCCCGAGGTCATCTGCGCCTTCGCCCGCCGCGTGGGCGACGAGCGACGCCTCACGGGTCTGTACCTGCTGACCGTGGCCGATATCCGCGGCACCAGCCCCAAAGTTTGGAACGGCTGGAAGGCCAAGCTGCTGGAAGACCTCTACCGAGCCACCCTGCGCGCGCTCGGCGGCGGCTCGCCGGACCCCCACGCGGAAATCGAAGCCCGCAAGCGCGAAGCGCTCGCCCTGCTGGCCCTGCATGCCCTGCCGCACCAGGCCCACCAGACGCTGTGGTCGCGGCTGGATGTGGGCTACTTCATGCGCCACAGTGCCGACGAGGTCGCCTGGCACACACGACATCTCTCGCGCGCCCTGGCGCAGTCCGCACCCGGGGCAGCGCTCACCCTGGTGCGCGCGCGCCTATCACCTGCGGGCGAGGGGCTGCAGGTGCTCGTCTACACCGACGACCAGCCCGATCTGTTCGCCCGCATTTGCGGCTATTTCGACCAGGCTGGCTTTTCCATCCTGGACGCCAAAATCCACACCACGGGCGACGGCCGGGCGCTGGATACCTTTCAGGTCGCGACGGAAACCCTGTCCGAACACTACCGTGAACTGGTGGGCATGGTCGAAAGCGGCCTGCCCCGTGCGCTGGACCCAGCCGTGCCGCTGCCGCCGCCGGGACGGGGCCGCGTCTCGCGCCGCGTACGCAGCTTCCCGGTCGTGCCGCGCGTGCAGTTGCAGCCCGACGAGCGGGGGCAGCGCTGGTTGTTGAGCCTCTCGGCCAGCGACCGCAAGGGGCTGCTCTATCGCATCGCTGGGGTGTTTGCCCGCCACCGGGTGCAGTTACAGCTTGCCAAGGTGACGACGCTGGGGGAGCGGGTGGAGGATATTTTTGTTATCTCCGGCCCCAAGCTCCACATTGAACGCGAGCGCGCCCTCCTGACCCAGGATCTGCTAGCGGTACTGGACGAAACCCAAACGCTGGATTTATAGTCCCGCCACAAGGAGGTGCGGCATGATCCTTTCACACACATGGCCCATGATCGTGGCAGCGGTGCTGTTGGGGACGACGACGCTCAGCCGCGGTGAAGTCCCCGCGATATTTCGCGGGGCGGATTTGGTGGTGGGCGAACAGCTCATACGCCAACACCGCTGCGCGCAGTGCCATGCGGAGCGAGTGGGCGGAGACGGCAGCAGCATCTATCGCCCGTCCGGTCGCATCAACACCCCAGGCTTATTGCGCGGCATGGTGGAGCAGTGCAACAGCACGCTCAACCTGCAGATGTGGCCGGAAGAGGTGACCGCGGTGGCGGCGGTCCTCAACCGTGATTACTACCGCTTGCGGGACTGACGACGCCGGAATCGTCCAGCAAGGCGATCAAACCCGCTTCGTCGAGGATCGCGACGCCCAGTTCCCGCGCCTTGTCCAGTTTGCTGCCAGCGGCGTGTCCGGCCACCACCCAGTCGGTCTTGCGGCTGACCGAACTTGCCACTTTGCCGCCAGCCGCCTCGATGCGGGTCTTGGCGTCTTCGCGCGACAGGGTAGGCAATGTACCGGTCAGAACGAAGGTCTTGCCGGCGAGGGGCAAGGCTTTGGCCTGAGCCGCGCCGTCATGTTCGGGCCAATGCACGCCGCTGGCGCGCAGTTGTTCGATGACCTCGCGGTTGTGCGGCTGCGCAAAAAAGGTGTGGATGCTGCGCGCCACCACCGGCCCCACGTCGGGCACGCGCAGCAGGTCGTCCACCGAGGCGTCCATGAGGGCGTCCAGCCGGCCGAAATGGCGGGCCAGATCGCGCGCCGTGCTCTCGCCCACATGACGGATGCCCAAGCCAAACAAAAACCGCGCCAACGTGGTGGACTTGGACGCCTCGATCGCCGCCAGCACATTGGAGGCCGATTTTTCAGCCATCCGGTCCAGTCCGATCAGCGATGACAGACCCAGCCGGTACAGATCGGCGACGTTGCGCACGACGTTGCCATCGACCAGTTGATCAACCAGCTTTTCGCCCAGGCCCTCGATATCCATGGCCCGGCGCTGGGCAAAGTGCAGGATCGCTTGCTTGCGTTGGGCGGGGCAATACAGTCCACCCGAGCACCGGTGATCGACCTCTTCGGCCTCGCGCACCACGGCGCTGCCGCAGACGGGGCAGGCCGACGGCATCACGAAAGGCTCGCCGCGCGGCTGCGGCAGGGGCGTCGCCACCGCCACCACCTCGGGGATCACGTCACCAGCACGGCGCACGATCACGGTATCGCCCACCCGCACATCCTTGCGCGCCACCTCGTCCGCGTTGTGCAGCGTCGCATGGGTCACGGTCACCCCCCCCACGAACACCGGCTCCAGCCTGGCCACGGGTGTGAGTTTGCCCGTGCGCCCCACCTGCACATCGATTGCCAGCACCCGAGTGAGCTGCTCCTGCGCGGGGAACTTGTGCGCGATGGCCCAGCGTGGCTCGCGCGTGACGAAACCCAGAGCACGCTGCCAATCCAGCCGATCCACCTTGTAGACGACCCCATCGATGTCGAAGGGCAGCGCGTCGCGGCGCGCCCCCATGTCGCGGTGGTAGGCCGCCAGGGCTTCGCCCCCAGCGCAGCGGCGCACGAGGTCCGACACCGGAAAGCCCCAGTCGCGCAGCGCCTGCAACACCTGCCAATGGGTCCCTTCCTCGGGGCCAGCGCCCAAAGTGGCGGGCCATTCGCCCACGCCATAGGCGAAAAAACTCAGCGGACGCGACGCCGTGACGGTCGGGTCCAGTTGGCGCACGGCACCGGCGGCAGCATTGCGCGGATTGACGAAAGTTTTTTCGCCCCGCGCACGCTGGCGTTCGTTGAGCGCCTCGAAGTCATCCCGGCGCATATATACCTCGCCGCGCACTTCCAGGCTCGCAATGCCCGCCCCCGCCCCACGCAGGCGCAGCGGTACCTGGCCGATGGTGCGGATGTTCTGCGTCACATCCTCGCCGGTTTCGCCATCGCCGCGCGTCGCCGCGCGCACCAGCACGCCTTGCTCATACAACAGGCCTATGGCCAAACCATCGAACTTGGGCTCGGCCACATAGACCACCGGCGGATCGTCCGGCCCCAGCGCCAGATCCTTGCGGATGCGGGCGTCGAAGGCCAGCGCCGCGCCCGCCTCGGTATCGGTTTCGGTGCGGATGCTGAGCATCGGAGCCGTGTGGCGCACTGGCGTAAAACCCTCCAGCGGGCACCCCCCGACGCGTTGCGTAGGCGAATCCGGCGTGATCCAGTCGGGATGTCGAGCTTCGATCGCCTGCAGTTCGGCGAACAGGCGGTCATATTCGACGTCTGGAATTTCCGGATCATCGAGCACGTAGTAGCGCCACGCGTGGTAGTGCAAGGCGCGGCGCAGGGACTCGGCACGCCGCCATTCGGCGTCGCTTGCCTCCCCCGGGGTCGGAGCGGCGAACAGATCGCTTTGCGAAAGCGGATCAGAGGCGGAAGATGGTGCGGACACAGCCGTCATTATCCATACCTGACTTCATCCACGCCTCCATGCGATGCGTGGACGGTGCCCTTTGGGTGGGCAAAAAATCCATCGCGCAGTGCGGTAGCGTGATGCCAGCATACCGTCGCATAGATATCCCAGCGACAGCAGACGGCAGACGGTCAGCGCCGATCCGCCAGCGCGTGAGCAATGGTGCTGAGGTCTACGTACTCCAGCTCGCTGCCGACAGGCACCCCGCGCGCCAGCCGAGTGACCTTCAGGCCAAGGGCCCGCGCCAGTTCGGCCACGACGTGCGCGGTCGCCTCGCCCTCGGCAGTGAAATTGGTGGCCACAATGACCTCGCGAACCGACGGCTGCATCTGTAGCCGTTCGAGCAGCGGACGCACACCGATGTGGTCAGGACCAATACCGTCCAGCGGGCTGAGGCGTCCCATCAGAACAAAATAGCGGCCGCGATACGCCCCGGTGCGCTCCAGCGCTGCCTGGTCAGCGGGGGTCTCCACCACGCAGAGCAAGCCCGCGTCGCGCGACGGATCGGCGCAGGCGGGGCAGACCTCCTCTTCCGAAAAGGTATGACACAGCGCACAGTGCCGGATGCTTTCGGCCGCTGCCTGCAGGGCCTGCGCCAGTTGTAGCGCGCCGTCGCGATCATGCTGTAGCAAGTGGTACGCCATGCGGGAAGCCGACCGCGACCCGACCCCGGGCAGGCGCTGCAGCGCTTGCACGAGCCGATCGAGCCGCCGCGAGGCCGACGCAGCCACGGGAAACGCAGGCCGAATCAAGGGTGCGTCGTCGTCA
>CALEDU010000187.1 GCA_937949455.1 uncultured Tepidimonas sp.
GCGGAGCTACCGCCAGGCTACACCGGGCCAGCGTCGTGCCAGATACCGTGTCCGCCGGTCAGCGCGTGCCGACGACTTCGATTTCTACACGGCGGTTTTTGGCGCGGCCCTCGCGGGTGCGATTGTCAGCCACTGGTTGACTTTCGCCCTTACCCTCGGTGTAGATGCGGTTGGCCTCGATACCTTTGCTCACCAGATAGGCCTTGACGGCTTCTGCGCGGCGCACCGACAACTTTTGGTTGTAGCTGTCGGGACCGGTGGAGTCGGTGTGGCCGACTGCGATCACGACTTCCAGCTTTATGCCTTTGACCTTCTCGGCCAGATCGTCCAGGCGGGCCTTGCCTTCGGGCTTGAGGACTGCTTTGTCGAAGTCGAAGAAAGCATCGGCCGCATAGGTCACCTTGGCGGGCGCAGCCGGAGCCGGCGCGGGAGCGGGGGCCGGAGCGGGTGCCGGGGCCGGAGCAGCCGCGGGAGCAGGTGCCGGGGCAGGTGCCGGAGCCGGAGCCGGAGCCGGAGCTGGAGCCGGGGCCGGGGCCGGCACGATGGCACCGTCGCAACCTTGGGCGGCCGTAGCGGGCGTCCAATTGGCGTTGCGCCAGCACAACTCGTTGGTGCCATTTTTCCACACCAAGTCACCGGTGCCATTGCGCCAGTTGTCGATGGTCTGTGCGCCGGAGGCAGAGGCCATGGCGGCCGTCGCAAACAGCGCTGCGATCTTGGTCAACTTGTTCATTGGGTTCCTCTTGGTCTGGGAGACGAGACGGGAGACTGAGCAAGCCAACAGCCCAGGAAAAACTTGTTGGCCATGGTGCCATTGTGCCATACGCGAAACCTATGCCAACCCTGCACCGGCCTGAGCGCGGCAAGAATGCGACAGTGCCCGCCTACGCCGCCGCCCAAACTGCGGATTCCCCTCTGCATGTTCGCGGAAGATGATGCACGGCCGTTCCTTACAATACCGGAGTTTGTCCGCCAGACCCCTGGCGGCACATGTCGGACGCGGGCATCGGCCTGGCTGTCCGCACCCATGCGGCGTTCCCATGATTGCGTTTGCCAAAGAAACCCTGCCTATCAGCCTCGAAGAGGAGATGCGCCGCAGCTACCTCGATTACGCGATGAGCGTGATCGTGGGGCGTGCGTTGCCGGATGCCCGTGATGGCTTGAAGCCCGTGCACCGGCGCGTGCTGTACGCCATGCACGAGCTGGGCAACGACTGGAACCGGCCTTACAAGAAGTCCGCGCGCATCGTCGGCGACGTGATCGGTAAATACCACCCGCACGGCGACAGCGCGGTCTACGACACTATCGTGCGCATGGCGCAGGATTTCAGCCTGCGCCACATGCTGATCGATGGCCAGGGCAACTTCGGCTCGGTGGATGGCGACGCCGCCGCGGCGATGCGCTACACCGAGATCCGGCTGGCCAAGATCGCGCACGAGATGCTGGCCGATATCGACAAGGAGACGGTCGATTTCGGCCCCAACTACGACGGCAGCGAGCGCGAGCCGTTGGTGCTGCCCGCTCGGCTGCCGAATTTGTTGGTCAACGGCTCGGCGGGCATCGCCGTGGGCATGGCCACCAACATCCCACCACACAACATCAACGAAGTGGTGGATGCCTGTCTGCATCTGCTGGCGCACCCCGAGGCGACGGTCGATGACCTGATGGCCTTCATCCCGGCACCGGACTTCCCCACCGCCGGCATCATCTACGGCATCCAGGGCGTGCGCGAGGGCTACCGCACCGGCCGTGGGCGCGTGGTGATGCGCGCGCGCTGCCACTTCGAGGATATCGACCGCGGCCAGCGCCAAGCCATCGTCATCGATGAGATCCCGTACCAGGTCAATAAGAAGGTGCTGCTGGAGCGCATCGCCGAGCTGGTGCGCGACAAGCGCATCGAGGGGATCAGCCACATCCAGGACGAGTCCGACAAGTCCGGCATGCGCGTGGTCATCGAGCTCAAACGCGGCGAACTGCCGGAGGTCGTGCTCAACAACCTCTACAAGCACACGCAGCTGCAGGACACCTTCGGCATCAACATGGTGGCGCTGGTCGAGGGCCAGCCCAAGCTGTGCAACCTCAAAGACCTGCTCGACATCTTCCTGCAGCACCGGCGCGAGGTGGTGACACGGCGCACCGTGTTCGAGCTGCGCAAGGCGCGCGAGCGCGGCCATGTGCTGGAGGGGCTGGCGGTGGCGCTGGCCAACATCGACGAGTTCATCCGCATCATCCGTGAAAGCCCCACCCCGCCGGTGGCCAAGGCTGAACTGATGGCGCGGCGCTGGGACAGCGCGCTGGTGCGCACGATGCTCACCCGCGCGCGCGCCGACGGCGGCACGGTCAACGCCGATGACTACCGTCCCGAGGGGCTGGCGCGCGCCTACGGGCTGCAGGCCGACGGCCTGTACGCACTGTCGGAGACACAGGCGCACGAGATCCTGCAGATGCGGCTGCAGCGCCTCACCGGCCTGGAGCAGGACAAGATCGTCGCCGAGTACAAGGAGGTGATGGCGCAGATCGACGACCTGCTCGACATCCTGGCGCGGCCCGAGCGCGTCAGCGCCATCATGGGCGACGAGCTGCGCGCCATCCGTGCGGAGTTTGGCCAGAGCAAAGTCGGCGCTCGCCGCAGCCACATCGAGCACAACGCGCAAGAACTCGATACGGAAGACCTGATCGCGCCGCAGGACATGGTGGTGACCCTGTCACACAGCGGCTACATCAAGAGCCAGCCGCTGACGGAATACCGCGCCCAGCGGCGCGGCGGCCGCGGCAAACAAGCCACCGCCACCAAGGACGACGACTGGATCGATCAGCTTTTCATCGCCAACACGCACGACTGGATTTTGTGTTTCAGCAACCGCGGGCGGCTGTACTGGCTGAAGGTATGGGAAGTCCCCGCCGGCGGGCGGGGCGCGCGTGGGCGGCCCATCGTCAACATGTTCCCGCTGGCCGAGGGCGAAAAGATCAACGTGGTGCTGCCGCTGACCGGCGAGTTCCGCAGCTTTCCGGTCGACCACTATGTGTTCATGGCGACGGCGCATGGTGTGGTCAAAAAGACGGCGCTCGACGAATTCAGCCATCCGCGCAAGGCGGGCATCATCGCCGTCGATTTGGACGAGGGCGACTACCTGATCGGCGCGGCGCTGACCGATGGACGGCACGACGTGATGCTGTTCTCGGACGCGGGCAAGGCGGTGCGTTTCGATGAGAACGATGTGCGCCCGATGGGCCGGCAGGCGCGCGGCGTCAAGGGCATGGCGCTGGAGGATGGCCAGCGCGTCATCGCCATGCTGGTGGCGGAAGATGAAAGCCAGAGCGTGCTGACCGCCACCGA
>CALEDU010000188.1 GCA_937949455.1 uncultured Tepidimonas sp.
GAAGGACGAGCTGCGCGGCCTGAAAGAGAACGTCATCGTCGGCCGCCTGATCCCGGCTGGCACTGGCATGGCGTTCCACGAGGCGCGCCGCGCCAAGGAACGCATGGACGAGGAGGAGCGCCGCGCTATCGCCGAGGCCGACGCGCTGTCGTTGGCCAGCAGCGATGCAGGCGATGAACCGGCTTGACGACACCCCCTCTGTCTGAGCTCCTGGCATCGGCTGCGCGCTGCGTGGCCGATGTGCACGCCGGCCGCTCGCTGGCCGAACGGTTGCCCGCGGTGCCGGCACCGCTGCGTCCGGGCACCCAGGCGCTGGTGTTCGATACCTTGCGGCGCGCGGGGACCGCGCGGGCTTTGGTGGGGGCCCTGGCCGAAAGGCCGCCCCCACCTCCCGTTGCCGCGCTGCTGGAGGTGGCGCTCGCGCTCCTGCTGCAGGGCACAGCCTATGCTGAGCATACCGTGGTCGATCAGGCCGTGCAGGCGCTGCCGCGGCTGCGTGCATCCGCGCTGCGCGGCTTCGTCAACGCTTGTCTGCGGCGTTTTCTGCGCGAGCGCGACGCCTTGCTGGCTCGCACCCAGACCACGCCCGAGGGCCGTTGGAACCATCCCGGCTGGTGGGTGCAGCGGCTGCAGCAGGACTACCCCGACCACTGGGCTGCCGTGTTGGCGGCCAACGACCGGCCTGCGCCGATGGTGCTGCGCGTCAACCTTCGCCAGACCGCGCGCGAGGCATATCGGGCGCAACTGGCGGCGCTGGGCTGGGCAGCCACCCCCATCGGGGCCGACGGGCTGGTGCTGGCCGAGCCGGTCCCCGTCGAACGCTTGCCTGGATGGGCGCAGGGGGCCGTTTCGGTGCAGGACGGTGCCGCGCAGCTCGCGGCACCCTTGCTGCTGGGGGAGGGCCTGCGCCCTGGCGCCCGGGTGCTGGATGCCTGCGCCGCCCCTGGCGGCAAGACGGCCCATTTGTTGGAGCGCGCCGATCTGGACCTGTGGGCGCTGGATGCCGATGGCGCGCGCACCGAACGCATCCGCGACACGCTGCAGCGCTTGCGCCTGCCTGCGGCAGGACACGTGCATGTGCTGACGGCAGATGCCGGCTCGCCCGCCGATTGGTGGGACGGCCGGCCATTCGACGCCATCTTGCTCGATGCGCCGTGCAGCGCCTCGGGCATCGTACGACGCCATCCGGATATCCGATGGCTACGCCGCCCGGACGACATCGACCGCTTGGCGGCCGAGCAGCGCCGCCTGCTGAAGGCATTGTGGCCTTTGCTGGCCCCTGGCGGGCGGCT
The DNA here is from genome assembly GCA_937949455.1 of uncultured Tepidimonas sp. Classification (GTDB taxonomy): domain Bacteria; phylum Pseudomonadota; class Gammaproteobacteria; order Burkholderiales; family Burkholderiaceae_C; genus Tepidimonas. The sequence continues at coordinate 1,293 of CALEDU010000188.1, forward strand.
GCTCTACGCCACGTGTTCGGTTTTTCGGGCCGAGGGGGCGGATGTCGTGGCCGACTTTCAAGCCCACCATCCGCAGGCCCGGATATTGCCCGCCCCAGGCCATTTGCTCCCCGGCGGGTTGGCGGCCGATGCGACGGACACCACGAGCAGCTTCGTCTCCGCACACGGCATGGGCGACAATGTGCGGTGTGGCATGGATGGATTTTTCTACGCCTTGTTTGCCAAGGTCTGAAGGGCTGAGCGCCGGTGCCGCATCCGATGCGATGCAGCGCCGTGCCGCGCTGCGCGCCATCGCCGGCGGTGCGGTGGCATGGGCGGTCGGTGCGCTGCCAGTGTCCCGGGCCTGGGCGTCCCCCGCAGGCGATACGGCACACTGGCGGCTAGAGCGCACGCCCGACGCCCTGTATCTGTCGGCGCGCGTGCCGCTGGATTTGCCAGCGCAGTTGGCCGACGCGTTGCACCGCGGTGTGCCGCTGTATTTCGTCTGGCGGGCTGAGCTGCGCCAGCGCCGCTGGTACTGGACCGATCGGCAGTTGGCCAACGCCGTGCGCACCGTTCGGTTGGTGTATCAGCCCTTGACCCAGCGCTGGCGACTGAGCGTGCACGAAAGCGGTGCGCAGGACGATGCCGCAGTGGCGGGTGCACTGCACCGCAGTCTGGACACCCTGGGCGAAGCGCTGGCACTGGCGCGCTCCGTTCAGCGCTGGCGGGTGGCATCTGCCGCCGGCCTGCGCGGAGATGAGCGCCTGGAGGTGGAATTTCGCCTCGATACGGGGCGGCTTCCCCGTCCGTTGCAGATATTGCCTGGGGGGGCGAGCGAGTCAAACCGTGGCTGGCGAGCGGTGTTCGACAAATTGCCTGTGGCCGCTGGAGACGAAGCTCTGGAGCCCGCGGAGTCTCTCGAATGAGCAACGCCCGCGCGCGCGACGCAGAGCGGGCGCGCAACCTGCGCTGGTTTCTGGCGTTGGGGCTGCTGTTCATCCTGGGCGTCGGCTTGGTGCTGTTCTATTTGCTCACCCTGGCCACCGATCACCGCGCCGTCAAGCCCGAAACCTACACCCGTCTGCTCATCCTCAACCTGGGGGTGGCGGCAGCCCTGGCTGGCGTGTTGCTGTGGCTGGCCACACGCCTGATCGTGCGGCTGCGGCGCCGCCGTTTCGGCAGCCGGCTCTTGCTCAAATTGGCGGCCATCTTCGGGTTGGTGGGGGTGGTGCCCGGGGCTTTGATTTACGTCGTCTCATACCAGTTCGTCAGCCGCGCCATCGAAACCTGGTTCGATGCGCGCGTGGAGACCGCCTTGCGCGCCGGGCTGGAGCTGGGGCGCACCGCGCTGGACACCGTCAGTGTCGAGTGGGCCACCAAGACGCGCGGCTTGGCGACCGCTTTGGCCAACAGCGGTGACAGCGTTGCAGGGGTCACCCTGGAGAACTGGCGCGACCAGAACGGAGCCAGCGACGTCGTGTTATGGGACGCACAAGGCCGCGCCATCGCCAGTGCGGGCGAATCGCGGTTTCGCTTGGCACCCGAGCGGCCATCATCGGCTCTGTTGCGCCGGGTCCGTTCGGAACGGGTGGTGACCTGGATCGAGGGATTGGAAGAGCTGGAAACCCTGACCGATCCACGTGAGGTATGGGAGCTGACCACGTCCGCGCTGCCCCGCGTGCGCGTGCTGGCCTATGTGCCTGCCGGGGGCTTTTCCTTCGGCCTGGAGCCACGCTATCTGCAGGTCTCGGCCACCATGCCGCCTGCCCTGGTGGCCAATGCCTTGGCGGTGCAAGCCGCCAACCGCGAATACCAAGAGCGCGCGCTGGTGCGAGATGGCTTGCGCAGCATGTACATCGGTACGCTAACCTTGGCGCTGTATTTGGCCGTGGCAGGGGCGGTGTTGCTGGCAGTGTTGTTGGGCAACCAACTCGTGCAGCCGTTGCTGCTGCTGGCCGAGGGCATGCG
>CALEDU010000189.1 GCA_937949455.1 uncultured Tepidimonas sp.
TCCAGCCGGCCAAAAACGCTGGGGTCCCCGCCTTTGAGGCGGACCACCCGCGCGCCGGTGGCGGCATGGTGCAGCAGCAAGGCGTGAATCACCGCCTGTTCCGTGGCGCGGCCAAAGCCGCGTTTGCCCACGTCGATCCAGCGGGCCTGTGGGGTCCAAGCCCGCAGGGCGGAGTCGGTCAGGGCGTCTGCCAGCACCACCTCGGCCTCGGCCAGCAGGCGCGCGCCGCGCACGGTGATCAGATCGGCTGCACCGGGGCCGGCGCCGATGAAAGCAATGCTTGCCATATCAGTCCACCAGCACAGCGCCGCTGGTGCGGTGCGTGGCCGGATCGACGACGATCAGGGCGCCGCCCTCGGTCGAGCCGCTGAACGCCGTCAACGGCAGCGGCTCGGCCGTTTCCACCACCACCCGCCCCAGGTCGTTGACGCCCAGGTGCTGGACCTCGACCGGCTCCAGCGTGTCGATATCCAGCCGGTGCTCGATGGCGGCAAGGCGCCCCTGCACCCAGCGGTGGCCATGACGCAGCCAGTAGCGCCGCCCCACGACCGCAGGCTCGGGGTCCAGCCAGGCCAGGGTGGCGGCGAAGCGGCGGCGTCCCTCCAGCGCACCGGGGGCCGCCAGCCAGTCGCCGCGCGAGACGTCGATGGCACGGTCCAGCACCAGCCCGACCGATTGGCCCGCGTCCCCCGCCGCCAGGGGTTGGCCGGCGTGGTGCAGCACCTGCGCCACGTGCGCCGCCTCGCCGGAGGGAAAGACCGCCACCGCAGCGCCGGGGCGCACCGTGCCGGTGGCCATACGGCCCCAGCAGATGCGCGGCTGCTGGCCGGTGCCGTCCCCGCTGCGGGCCACCCACTGCACCGGCAGCCGCCAGGGGGCGTGGCTGTCTGGTTGTGGCGCAGGCAGCGATTCCAGCAGCGCCAGCAGCGACGGTCCGTCGTACCAGCCGGCGTCCAGCGGCACGGTCACATTGTCCCCACGCAGGGCGGATACCGGCACGATGCCGGCCGGCGCCAGCCCCGCCTGCTGGGCAAAGGTTTCGAGCGCCTCCCGCACCGCGGTGTAGGTGGCTGCGGCGTCCGGTACGGCATCGATTTTGTTGACGGCAAACACCAGATGCGGCACGCCCAGCCGGTGCGCCAGCAGCGCGTGGCGCCGGGTCTGGGGCAGCAGCGTCAAGGGGCGACGGGTCAGGTCGAGCTTGGTCACATCCACCAGCACCACGGCCGCGTGGCTGCCTGCGGCGGCGGTCACCATGTTGCGGGTGTACTGCTCATGCCCTGGCGCATCGGCGATGATGAATTTGCGCCGCGGCGTGGCGAAATAACGGTAGGCCACGTCGATGGTGATGCCTTGCTCGCGTTCGGCCTCCAGGCCATCGGTGAGCAGCGACAGGTCCAGCGCACCGCTGGCACGGCTGTGCCGACGCAGCGCGGCCACCTGGTCGGTCAGCAGCGCCCGGCTGTCGTAGAGCAGCCGGCCGATCAGCGTGCTCTTGCCGTCGTCCACGCTGCCGGCGGTCAGAAAGCGCAGCGCCGCGTGGCGGGGCGCCGCCTGCTGGGGGGGGATCGTGTCGTTCATCAGAAGTAGCCCTCGCGCTTGCGTCGCTCCATCGCGGCGTCACTGGTGCGGTCGTCCACCCGGGTGGCACCGCGCTCGCTGACGTCGGCGCACAGCGTCTCGGCCACGATGGCCTCGGCGCTGTCGGCCGTGCTCTCTACCGGGCAGGTGCAGGTCATGTCGCCCACGGTGCGAAAGCGCACGCGCACGGTCTCGACGGTCTCGTCCGCGCGCGGCGGCGTGACCGGCGTCACCGGCACCAGCAGCCCCTGGCGGCGCACCACGGCGCGCTCGTGCGCCCAGTACAGCGTCGGCAGCGCGATGCGCTCGCGTGCGATGTAGGCCCAGACATCCAACTCGGTCCAGTTGCTGATCGGAAAGGCCCGCATGTGTTCGCCCGGCTGCAGCCGGGTGTTGAACAGCGTCCACAGCTCTGGCCGCTGGGCCTTGGGCTGCCATTGGCCGAAGGCGTCGCGGTGGCTGAAGATGCGCTCCTTGGCGCGGGCCTTTTCCTCATCTCGGCGAGCTCCGCCGATCAGCACATCGAAGCGCTGCGCCTCGACCGCCTCCAACAGGGTGACACTCTGGTGCGCATTGCGCGAAGCCAGCGGGTCCGCCAGCCGTACCGTGCCGCGCGCGATCGAGTCTTCCACCGAAGCGACGATCAGCGTGTCGCCGTGGCGCTGCACCAGCTCGTCGCGAAAGGCGATCACCTCTGGGAAGTTGTGCCCGGTGTCTACATGCAGCAGCGGCAGCGGCAGCCGCCCGCTCCAGCCGCCGTCGGGGCGGCGATGTTGGAAGGCTTTGCGCGCCAGATGCAGCACGACGCACGAGTCCTTGCCGCCCGAGAACAGCAGCGCCGGGCGCTCGAAAGCGGCGACGGCTTCGCGCAACAGATAAATGCCTTCTTCCTCCAGCGCGTCGAGGTGGCGCCAGTCGATGTCGGGCAGCAGATGATGGGGGGTGACAGGGGCGTTCATACGGGGCTCAGGTCAGGGGATCCAGGGGTGGGCAAAGTCACCAAGGGGTGGCGCTCGACATGCAATCCGCATTCGCGGGTGTCGTCGTGCTCCCACCACCAGCGGCCGGCGCGAAAGTCCTCGCCGACGGCGATGGGGCGCGTGCATGGGGCGCAGCCGATGGAGGGCATGAAAGCATCGTGCAGCGGGTTGTAGGGCACCCCGTGGCGGGCGATGTGGTGCCACACGTCGGCCCACGACCAGTCGGCCAACGGGTTGAGCTTGAGGCGCCCCTTGGCATCCCGCACTTGCAACGGCACGTCGGCACGGGCGGCGGATTGCTCGCGCCGCAGCCCGGTGATCCAGGCCTGCCGCCCTGCCAGCATCTGCTCCAACGGGGCCAGCTTGCGCAGTGCGCAGCACGCGTGGCGCAGCTCCCGGCTGCGGTACATGGCGTGCAGGCCGTGTTCACGCTCGAAGGCGTCCAACGCCGCCGGGTCCGGCCGAAACACCTCGACCGCCAGGCCGTAGTGCGTCTGTAGCCGGTCGATCAGCGCCCGCGTCTCGGGGTGTAAGCGGCCGGTGTCCAGCGTGGCCACGGCGATGGGCAGACCGTGGCGGGCGATCAAATCCGTCAGCACCATGTCCTCCGCCCCCAGGCTGGTGGCCAGCACGATGCGGCCCGCATGGGCAACCGCAGCCTCGTGCAAGCACTGCAGCGTGGTAGCCACGCGCTGCGCATGGCCAGGCGTCTCGCGGGCGTACAGCGCGATGGCACGGCCCGGCTCGGCGGGGGGGATATCGATCCGCAGCGACAGGGGTTTAGCCATGGGCGCGCTCCGGTGCCGTGCGTGCGCGGCGGGCGTCGGGTTGATAGTGGCCGTCGAATGCCAGCAGCGCCTGCCGTGCGACGTCGATCGATTCGCCCGGGCGCAGCACCGCTGCGTCGAAGCCGCTGCGCCACAGCAGCAGTGCCATGTCGGGGATGACGTCACCCACGGCGCGGATCTGGCCGCGCCAGCGCCAGCGGCCGCGCAGCAGCCGGGCCTGGCTATAGGCCCGGCCGTCGGTCCATCGGGGGAAGGTCAGTGCGATCAGCTCCAGCCGCGGCAGGTCGTCCACCAGCTCGGCGACATCCGCGTCGTTGGGCCAGATCACCCCGACCGGGACTTCGGCCGGCCAGCCGGCGCGCACGGCGCGCCACTGGTCGTGCCTGAGCAACAGGCCGGCGGCCGGGCGGGGTACCGCCTCGTCCGGTGCGGGGCACCACAGGTCTGCGTGGGGGTCGATGAAGTGCAAGGTCGTCATGGCGGCGGGCTCAGGCGGGGACGGCGGTCGTGTGGCGCACGGCATCGGTGGCGGTGCGGAAAGGCTCCAGCCCCAGCCGGGTGAGCGTGTCCAGGAAGCGTTCGCCCGGAGTGCGCTGCTCCAGGTAGGTCGCCACCACGGCGTCCAGGGCATCGACGATCTCGTCGGCGGCAAAGGCGGGGCCGACCACCCGCCCAGCGCGCGCCGGGCCGTGGCGCGCCTGCCCGTCCGAGCCGCCCAGCGTGAGCTGGTACCACTCGCTGCCGTCTTTGTCTACCCCCAGAATGCCGATGTGCCCGCTGTGGTGGTGTCCGCAGGAGTTCATGCAGCCGCTGACGTGCAGCGCCAATTCGCCGATGGCTTCCAGCTCGTCGGGTTCCTGGTAGCGCTCGAGCACGGCCGCTGCAATGGGCAAGGTGCGCGCGTTGGCCAGGCTGCACAGGTCGCCGCCCGGGCAGGCGATCAAATCGGTCAGCAGGCCATGGTTGGCGGCGCCGAAGCCCACCGCCCGCGCGGCCCGCCACAGGGCGGGCAGATCGGCCTCGCGTACCCAGGGCAGCAGCAGATTCTGTTCGTGCGTCACGCGCACCTCGCCGGCGCTGAAACGGTCCGCCAGATCGGCCGCTGCGTCCAGCTGGTCGGCACTGGCATCGCCCGGCGGCTGCCCGGCGCGCTTGAGTGTGAGCGTGACCGCGCACAGTCCGGGCAGCCGGTGCGCCTGCACATGGCGCTGGTGCCAGCGCCAATAGGCAGGCGGCAACGCCTCGGTCGCTTCGACCGATGCAGTGGCCGCTGACGCGGCGGTCGATCGGGTTTCGGCCGCCCAACCCGGCGCGGGGGCGAAGTGCGCCTGGATCTCGGCCAGTCCTGCCTCTGTCAGCCGCAGTTGCGCGCCCAGTGCATCGTCGTCACGCAGTGCCCGGTATTCGGCCTCCACCGCGTCCACGAAGCGCTGCCCTTCGGCCTTCACCAAAATCTTTAGCCGGGCTTTATAGAGGTTGTCGCGTCGCCCGAACAGGTTGTACACGCGCAGGATCGCTTCCAGATACAGCACGATCTCCTGCCACGGCACAAAGGCGCGCAGCTCCGGCGCGATGAGCGGCGTGCGCCCCATGCCGCCACCCGCCAGCACGCGAAAGCCCACCGTGCCGTTGGCGTCGCGGCGCAGTTGCAGGCCGATGTCGTGCCAGGCGATGGCCGCGCGGTCGTCCGCCGCGCCCGTGACGGCGATCTTGAACTTGCGCGGCAGGAAGGCGAACTCCGGGTGCAGCGTGCTCCATTGGCGCAGCAACTCGCAATAGGGGCGGGGGTCCACGACTTCGTCCGGGGCAATGCCGGCCAGCGCATCGGTGGTGATGTTGCGGATGCAGTGGCCGCTGGTCTGGATGCCGTGCAAGTCGGCCTCGGCCAGCACATCCATTACATCGGCCGCGCGGGCCAGTGGGATCCAGTTGAATTGGATGTTTTGCCGCGTGGTGAAGTGGCCGAAACCACCCTGGCCGGCCCACGGCCCGTCGGTGACGCGGTCAAACTCGCGCGCCACGCGCGCCAGGGTGCGCAGCTGGCGGCTGCTCAGTTCCCCATAGGGGATGGCCACGCGCAGCATGGGCGCGTGGCGCTGCACATACCAGCCGTTTTGCAGCCGCAGCGGCCGAAAATCGTCGGCGCTGAGCTGCCCGGCCAGGTGCCGCCGCAACTGATCGCGGAACTGGGCGGCACGTTGGCGAATGAGGCGTCGGTCGAAGTCGGAGTACCGGTACATCGCGGGGCATCCAGTCATGAATGCCCGTCATTCTCCATTTCGGTTATGAAAAAACCAACGAAAATATTGTTTTATATCTATAACTGCTGTTCATATGGCGGCGATTGCAATCGCTGCCATCGCTTCCACCAGCCGCGCGTCCTCGCCGATGGCCGGCGCCAGGTGCCACTGCACCGCCGGGTGCTGCGTGCGCAACGCCTCCAGCAGACGGGGCAGGTCCTTGCGAACGTGGCCACCCACGCCCAAAAACAGGGGCAGCACCGTCACATTGCGGCAGCCGGCCGCGGCCAGGGCGGCGCCAGCAGCGGGCAAGTCCGGCGCCATGAACTCCAGGAACGCCAGCGACACCGCCAGCTCGGGCCGCGCGGCGCGCACGGCCGCCGCCACGCGCTCGAAGGGGCTGGCCCAGAGCGGATCGCGGGCGCCATGGGCGAACAGGATCAATCCCGCGCAGGGACGGGGTGGCCCATTGGGCGAGGCCAGGAGTGGATCCGGGTCGATGTGCATGGCGCGCATAATGGCACGATCCGCATGTAAAGGGTCGTTGCCATGGATTTGTCGGACCGCTCGCACATCGCTGCCCCCACGGCCGGGGCGTTCACGCCCACCAGCGCCGAGGTCGTGCCCGGCGGTGCCGACTGGATGGCCGCGCACTGGATGCCGTTTACGGGCAACCGGCAGTTCAAGGCCGATCCGCGCTGGGTGGTCGCCGCCGAGGGCGCGTATCTGATCGATGCCGATGGGCGCCGCATTTTCGATGGCCTGTCGGGCCTGTGGTGCACGGGGCTTGGCCATGGCCGGCGCGAGATCGTCGAGGCCGTCAGTCGCCAGGTCGCGACGCTGGATTATTCGCCCGCGTTCCAGTTCGGCCATCCGCTGTCGTTCGAGCTGGCCAGCCGCATCGTCGAGCGTATGCCAGCCGGGCTCAACCGCGTGTTTTTCACCGGGTCGGGCTCGGAGTCGGCAGACACCTCGCTCAAGATGGCGCGCGCTTACTGGCGGGCCAAGGGGCAAGCGAGCAAAACGCGCCTGATCGGCCGCGCCAAGGGCTACCACGGGGTCAATTTCGGGGGCATTTCGGTCGGCGGCATCGTCGGCAATCGCAAACTGTTCGGCCAGGGTGTGGAGGCCGATCACCTGCCCCACACACAGCCGCCGACTGGGAGTTTTTATCGTGGGCAACCGCCGGCCGACGCTGCTTACGCCCAACATCTGGCGGACCACCTGCTGGACCTGATCGCGCTGCACGACGCATCGACGATTGCCGCTGTCATCGTC
>CALEDU010000190.1 GCA_937949455.1 uncultured Tepidimonas sp.
GCCGCACGCACATAATCGAGCTGTCGGTTGCGCAAAAACTCGGCTCGCACATAGTCGGCCAGCCCCATCCAGCCAAACAGGCTCAGCAACACCAGCAGCAGTGTGATGCTCGGTGCAAACACGGCGCTGAAGATGATGAGCAGATACAGCTCCGGCATGGAGGACCAAATCTCGATGAGCCGCTGCATCGTGAGGTCGAGCCGGCCGCCAAAATAGCCCTGTACCGCGCCGGCGAGCACCCCCAGCACCACACCGATGGCGGTGAGCGCCAGCGCAAATAACACGCTGATGCGAAAACCATAGATCAGCTGCGCCAACAGATCGCGCCCGCGGTCGTCGGTGCCCAGCAAGTTGGCGCGGCTGGGCGGCGCGGGGTGCGGCCCAGGTGCCCAGTAATTGAGCGCCTGGGGACCATACGGGTTGGGCGGGTACAGCGCCCAATTGCCGCCAGTGCTCAGCCGTTCACGCACATAGGGGTCCAGATAGTCGGCGGGCGCCTCGAAGTCGCCGCCAAAGGTGGTCTCTGGATAGTCGTGCAACAACGGAAGATACCACCGGCCCTCGTAGCGCACCAGCAAGGGGCGATCGTTGGACAGCACCTCGGCCAATAGGCTGGCCAGCACCATCGCCGCAAACAGCACCAGGCTCCACCAGCCGAGCCGATTGCGCGCGAAGCGCCGCCAGGCCCGCCGAGCCGGGCTCGGGGAGGCGTGTGGGGCATCAATCGAACTTGACACGGGGGTCCACCCAGACGTAGCAAAGGTCGCTGACCAGCTTGGTGACCAGCCCGATCAGCGTAAACAAAAACAGCGTGCCCATGACCACCGGATAGTCGCGACGGATCACACTCTCATAACTCAGCAGCCCCAGACCATCGAGCGAAAACAGCGTCTCGATCAGCAGGCTGCCGGTGAAAAACGCCCCGATGAACGCGGCCGGAAAACCGGTCACGATCGGAATCATCGCGTTGCGCAGCACATGCTTCCAGAGTACCTGCCGCTCGCTCAAGCCCTTGGCGCGCGCCACCAGGACGTACTGCTTGCGGATTTCCTCCAAAAAGGCATTCTTGGTCAGCATCGCCGTCACGGCAAAACTGCCCAGCACCATCGACAGCACCGGCAGCGTGATGTGCCACAGGTAATCGACGATGCGCGCTGGCCACGACAGCTCGGCCCAGTGGTCGCTGACCAGCCCGCGCAGCGGAAACCACTGCAGCTGCCCGCCAAAGACCACCAGCAGCGCCACTCCGAGCACGAAGCCGGGAATCGCATACGCCACCAGAATGATCAGGGAGGTGACGACATCGAAGCGCGAGCCGGCACGCACGGCCTTGGCCACGCCCAGGGGCACGGCCACCGCATAGCTGATGACGAAGGTCCACAGGCCCAAACTCATCGACACGGGCAGCTTCTCCCAGATCAGCTGCGCCACGGGCTTGTTCTGGAAAAAGCTCTGCCCCAGATCGAAACGCGCGAACTGCCGCAGCATTTGCCAGAAGCGCTCATGCGGTGGCTTGTCGAATCCGTAGAGCGCCTTGATCTGCTCCAGCCGCTGGGGGTCCACCCCCTGCGCCCCCCGGTAGGCCGATCCCCCGCCCTCGGTGCCTGCCCCCAATCCGGCACGGGCCTCGGCCAGATACTGGTCCACCGGCCCGCCGGGCACAAACTGAATCACGACGAAAGTCAGCAACAACACCCCGAACAGCGTCGGGATCATCAACAGCAGACGTTTGAAGAGGTAAGCCCACATGGTTGGCGCTCCCGTCAACGGGCGGCAGGGGCAGCCGATGTCGCCCACCAGGTTTCGATCGCCCAGCCCTCGCCGCTGGCATACGGGGGCATGTCAGCGGGGCGCGCCAGGCGCCAGGCGTTGTAGGCCATGCGGTGCGTGGGCGCCGACCATTGGGGAATCAGCACCTGACTGTGGGCCACCACCCGCTCCAGCGCCCGGCACGCCGCCAAGAATGCCGGCTCGGTGTCGGCCTGCACCATGCGTGCGATCAGATCGTCCACCGCAGGACTGGCCAGTCCGCTGAAATTGCCGGAGTCCTCGGTGCGGGCGGCGACGCTGCCGAACAGGTCCGCATACTCCGCACCCGGGCTGTGCGTGCCCTGGAACGCCAGCGAAATCACATCGAAGTCGAAGGTACGCAGCCGCTGCTGATAGAGCGCAAAGTCCACCGGCCGGAAGCGCAGCTCCACGCCCAGGCGCGCCAGGTTGCGCGCCCATGGCGTGACGACGCGCGCGCCTGCCTCGTTGCTGTCCAGGTACTCCAGCACCAGCGGCTGCCCCTGCGCGTTGCGCAGCGCGCCGTCGCGATAGGTCCAACCCGCCTGGCGCAGCAGTGCCTGCGCCAGGCGCAGGTTGGCGCGCAGCCGCTCGGGTGTACCGGCCACCGGTGGCGCATACATCGGCCCGAACACTTCCGGCGGCAGCTGCGCGCGCCAGGGCTCCAACAGCCGGCGCTGTGCGGCGTCCGGCTCGCCGCGCGCGGCGCAGGCGGTGTTGCCAAACAGCCCGCGCACGCGCTCGTAGCTGCCGTAGAACAGCCGCTCGTTCATCCACTCGAAGTCCAGCGCCAGCGCCAGCGCCTGGCGCACACGCCGATCGTCGAGCGGCGGGCGGCGGGTGTTGAGCACATAGCTTTGAAACCCCGTGGGCAGTTGGTGGCGAAACTCGGCCTTGACCAGCTCGCCGCGGTCGAAGCGCTGCCCCTTGACGCGCCGCGCCCAGTCACCGGCAGAGAAAAAGCGCATCAGGTCGAACTCGCCGGCCTTGAGCGCCTCCAGCCGCGCGGTGTTGTCCTTGTAGATTTTGACGGTGATGCGGTCGAAGTTGAAGGTGCCGCGCCGCACCGGTAGGTCGCGCGCCCAGTAGTCGGCGTCGCGCACATAGGTGATGTCCCTGCCGAACTTGACCGGCCCGATGCGATACGGCCCGCTGCCGATCGGTATGTCCATCACCACCTCGTTGAACGGCTTGCGCAGGCCTGTCGCAGGATCCACCCCCCAGTCGCGGCTGAAGATTGGGATGCCGCCCACCGTCAGCGGCAGCTCGCGGTTCGGGGCCTTGAAGCGAAAGCGCACCGTGCGCGCATCCAGCACGTCTACGCCCTCCAGATCGGCCAAGATGGTCTTGTACGCAGGGGAGGTGTGCGGCCCGAGCAGTGTCTCGAAGGTGTGGCGCACATCCTCGGCCTGCACCGGTTTGCCGTTATGAAAACGCGCCTCGCGCCGCAGGCGGAAGGTGGCACTCAGCCGGTCCGGTGCCAGCTGCACATCCTCGGCCAGCAGCCCGTAGGCGGCGCCGGTCTCGTCGGCCGCGCCAGCCAACAAGCTGTCGAACAGCAGGTCCGACAGGTAGGCCGGCGCACTGCCGCGCAGCGTAAACGGGTTGTACTTATCGAACGTGGAGGTGCGCAGATTGCTGACCAAGCGCAGCTCACCGCCCTTGGGTGCATCGGGGTTGACGTAATCGAAGTGGGCAAAGCCCGGTGGATACTTGAGGTGCCCCCACAGCGCATAGCCGTGCGCAGCCCAGACCGGTGCTGCCAGCGCCAGCAGCGCCAGCAGCGCCCCTGGCCATTGACGCACAGGGGCCGCTGCCCACTGGGCCCAGTGCCACAGAACGCCAGGCGCTCCTGCGTTCCCCACTGCGCCGCGACGGCAGCGGCAAGAGCGAAGAAAACGCAGGAGATTTAGCGGGCGCAGCCGGTCGTGCATGCGACAATTCTGCAGGATTTTTGCATCACGAGGAGCATGAACGATGGGTTTTCTGGCCGGCAAAAAGCTGCTCATCACCGGGGTATTGTCCAACCGCTCGATCGCCTACGGCATCGCGCGCGCCTGCCGCGCCCAGGGGGCGGAACTGGCCTTCAGCTACGTCGGGGAGCGCTTCAAGGATCGCATCACAGAGTTTGCCGCCGAGTTTGGCTCCAAGCTCGTGTTTGAATGCGACGTCTCGGACGACGCTCACATCGAGCGGCTGTTTCAGGATTTGTCGGCGCATTGGCCAAAGTTCGACGGCTTCGTGCACAGCATCGGCTATGCGCCGCGCGAGGCCATCGCGGGCGACTTCCTCGATGGCTTGTCGCGCGAGGCTTACCGCACCGCGCACGAAATCAGCGCCTACAGCTTCCCCGCCATGGCCAAGGCCGCACTGCCCTACCTGAATGACCAGGCCGCATTGCTGACGCTGACCTACCTGGGCAGCGTGCGCATGGTGCCCGCCTACAACACCATGGGCCTGGCCAAGGCGAGCCTGGAGGCCAGCGTCCGCTACCTGGCCGAGTCGCTGGGCAGCCGCCGGCGCGGCTGGCGTGTCAACGCCATCTCAGCCGGTCCGATCAAGACGTTGGCCGCCAGCGGCATAAGGGCTTCGGCAAGATCCTGAGCGTGGTGGAGAGCAACGCTCCGATCCGCCGCAACGTCACCATCGACGATGTCGGCCACACGGCAGCGTTTTTGCTCAGCGACCTGGCGGCCGGCATCAGCGCCGAGGTTATCTATGTCGATGGGGGCTTTAGTCAGGTGATGGGCGGGCTGGCGGCCAGCGACGCCGACCAGGCGTGAGCCGGCTCGCGGGCCATCATTTCAGGTTGCCCAGGTAGGTCGCGACAGCCTCCAGCTCCAGGTCGCTCACGCGGTGCGACATGACGCGCATGATGGCGTTGTCGCGGTTGCCCGCGCGCTCCCTAAACGCCAGCACCTGGCGGACGATGTACTGCGGGTGTTGACCGGCCAGGCGCGGCAGCTCGGTGGTGCCGTTCGCGCCGGGCCCATGGCATGTGGCGCACGGCGGCAGGCCCGTATGACGGTTGCCCCGTTCGTACACATAGCGCCCTACCGCCAGCAGCAGTTCGTCCCCGCTGGGTGTGTGCCCCGGCTTTTGGCGCGCGTAGTATTCGGCCACCGCCTCGATGTCGCTGGGGCTCAGGCCTTTGACCTTTTCGGTCATCGCCGTGTCTTTGCGCTCGCCGCTGGCAAAGGCCTGGAGCTGGCGCGCCAGATACAAGGCGTTCTGGCCCGCCAGACGAGGGAAATTGGGCGCCACGCCCTGCCCGCACGGTCCGTGGCAGACCGCGCAACGGTCCCGGGCGATGACCTCGCCGATCACCAGCGGATCGGTGGGCTGGGCCTGCGCCCCCCACGCCAGCATGCCCATGCCCACCGCTGCGATCGTGCGGCGCAGCGCCATCTGCCAAGCCTTGCTCATGTGTCCCTCCAGGAATAGATGCTGGGTAGGCTCAACCGCCCCCCGCCGTCATCCTAGGAGAAACCCCCATGCGCGACTTTGACGCGCGTCAACGCCGCTTCATTGGCGTGTGCTGGCCGATGCCTCAACGCCGCGGGGGTGGCAAATCGGTACAACTGCCGTGTGCCACCTCCGCCGCCATGCCGATGCTCTCACCCAGCGTGGGGTGCGGGTGGATGGTCTTGCCGATGTCCACTGCGTCGGCACCCATCTCGATGGCCAGCGCGATCTCGCCGATCATGTCGCCCGCGTGCGTGCCCACGATGCCGCCACCCAAAATCCGGCCGTGGCCATGCGCCTCGGGGCGGTCGTCGAACAGCAGCTTGGTGTAGCCCTCGTCGCGCCCGTTGGCGATGGCGCG
>CALEDU010000191.1 GCA_937949455.1 uncultured Tepidimonas sp.
CCGCCGGCCCATGCCCGTCTGATCCGCCCCTCTTCGATCCCGACCCGACCGACCATGTCGAACGAGCCCAACTGCATCTTTTGCAAAATCGTCGCCGGCCAAATCCCCAGCCGCAAGGTGTACGAAGACGATGAGCTCTACGCCTTCCACGATATCCACCCGTGGGCACCAGTGCACTTTTTGATCATTCCCAAAGCACACATCCCATCCATGGCCCAGTTGGGTGCCGAGCACGAGCGCCTGATGGGCCGCTTGATGGTGCTGGCCCCGCGTCTGGCGCTCGAGCAGGGCTGCCTGCCGTACCCGGAAGGGGGGTTTCGCATCGTTGCCAACACCGGCGAGCACGGCGGGCAGGAGGTCCACCACCTGCATGTGCATGTCATCGGTGGCCCGCGTCCCTGGCGTAAAGGCTAATCCCCTTGCGTTCTTTGGGGCACAATCGCAGCACTAGGCGTCCGCGACGAACCTTCGGCGCTGCGTAAAATCGAACAATGGTCTCGGGGCCGGCCGCCCCGTCGTTGGAGTAGCACATGGGCAGTTTATCCATTTGGCACTGGCTGATCGTTCTGTTGATCGTGGTGCTGGTCTTCGGCACCAAGAAGCTCAAGAACATCGGGTCCGACTTGGGCAGCGCGGTCAAAGGCTTCAAGGACGGCATGCGCGATGGCAACGCGGCGGAGTCGTCTACCGCCACGGCGCAGGTGGGCCAGGACAAGGCGGCCGAAAAGACCACCATCGACATCGACGCCAAGACCAAATCGTGAGCGCGGCCGCCCCCGCATGATCGACCTCGGTATCTCCAAGCTCGCCCTCATCGGGGTCGTGGCGCTCGTCGTCATCGGCCCCGAGAAGTTGCCGCGCGTGGCCCGCACCGTGGGCGCGCTGCTGGGCAAGGCGCAGCGCTACGTGGCCGAAGTCAAAGCCGAAGTCAACCGCACCATCGAGCTCGAAGAGCTCAAGCGCATGAAAGAGGCGGTCGAAAAGACCGCCCGCGATGTGGAGACACAGGTCGGCTCGACCGCCGCCGAGTTCGAGCGAGAATGGTCCGAGGTAACCGCCGGGCTCGAAGGCCAGTCCTCGCCAGGCCCCTCGACTGCCTACGACCACCTGTCATCCATCGGCGCGCCGGTCTACCCCGAATATCGGCGGCCCAAAAAAAACTTCCGCCTCAAGCGCCAAGCCGTACCCCAGTGGTACAAAGCCCGTGCTGGCGTGCGCACCCGGGCCCTGTCCGGCGCGGCGCGTGTGGCCCGCTACCGTCCCAAGACTCCTCTGCGCTGATCCATGGCCGATCCCCGAGACTCCGCCGACGAGCTCGCCGGCTCCGAGCAGCCGTTCGTCGCGCACCTGATGGAATTGCGCGACCGCATCCTGTACGCCCTGGGGGGCGTGGGTGTGTGCATGGTGCTGCTGGCCATCTGGCCCGGCCCCAGCGGCCTCATCGACCTGATCGCCGTCCCGATCCGGGCGCACATGCCGCCGGATGTCAAGCTCATCGCAGTGGGGGTGTTTACCCCGTTTTTCGTGCCACTCAAAGTACTGATGATGGCCGGTCTGCTGCTGGCGCTGCCCTGGGTCATCTACCAGATCTGGGCCTTCGTCGCACCGGGCCTGTACAGCCACGAAAAGCGCTTTGCCCTGCCGCTCATCATCATCGGCAGTCTGCTGGCCTACCTGGGCATCGCCTTCGTGCAGTTTTTCGTGCTGGACAAAATGTTTGCCTTCATCCAGGGCTTCACCCCGGCCAGCGTCAATGCCACGCCAGACATCGCGTCTTATGTCGAGGCAATCCTGTCGCTCTATCTGGCCTTTGGCCTGGCCTTCCAGGTTCCGGTGGTGGTGATGTTGATGGTCCGCTTCGAAATGGTGTCCATTGACAAGCTCAAATCCTTTCGCGGCTACTTCATCGTCGTGGCCTTCATCATTGCGGCGATCGTGACCCCGCCCGATGTCATTTCGCAGCTGGCGCTGGCCATCCCAATGTGCCTGTTGTACGAGCTGGGCATCTTTGGGGCGCGCTGGTTCGCGCCTGGCAAATCCAGCATGCAAGACGGCAGCGCGCCTTCATCCACATCGGACGGCTCCTCTTCTTGATGGGCCCGTGCCGGGGCCGTGATGTGCTTCAGCGCGCAGCGCTGGGCGGCCGGCGCGCAGGCAAGACTTTGAGCGTGTGTGTGCCATCCCGGCGCTGCACCTGCACTTCGGCTGCCACGCCAGGCTTGAGCGCTGCGACTGCAGCCAACAAAGTGGCCACGTCCCGGATGGGTGTCTGCTCCACGCGGCTGATGATGTCACCTGGGCGAATGCCGGCTTGTTCCGCCGGGCCGTCCTGCAGCACCCCCGTCACGATCACCCCACTGGCTGGCGGCACACCAAAGTGTTCCGCCAGCTCGGGCGTCAGTTCTTGTGGCTCGACACCAATCCAGCCGCGCGTGACGGCGCCGTCGCGCACGATGGCCTCCATCACCTCGCGCGCAGTCGCCGTGGGGATGGCAAAGCCGATGCCCATCGATCCGCCCGAGCGCGAATAGATCGCCGTATTGATGCCGATCAAATGCCCCTCGGCATCGACCAGCGCGCCGCCAGAGTTGCCCGGGTTGATCGCTGCATCGGTCTGGATGAAATTTTCGAAGGTGTTGATGCCAAGTTGGCTGCGCCCCAGGGCGCTGACGATGCCGGCGGTGACCGTCTGGCCCACACCGAACGGGTTGCCGATCGCCAGCACCCGGTCGCCCACCTCCAGCGATTCGGACCGCCCCAACACGATCACCGGTAAATCGGACAGGGCGATGCGCAGCACAGCCAAATCGGTGTCGGGGTCGGTGCCGATGACCTGGGCTGGGGCTTGCCGACCGTCGCTGAGCTGCACCAGGATTTCGTCCGCCTCTTCTACCACATGGTTGTTGGTCAAGATGTAGCCGGCTGGGCTGACGATCACGCCCGATCCCAGTCCCGTCTGGGGTTGAAATTCTGGGCGATCGCCGAAGAAGAACCGAAACCACGGCTCCTGCGCATGCGGGTGGCGCACCGCTTTGCTGGTGCTGATGCTCACCACCGCAGGGGCGGCGGCGCGCGCCGCAGCGCTCAAGCTGGCCCCTGCGATGGTGGCGCTGCGTGTGTCGGGTTCCACCTCGAAGACCGGCACCACGCTCGACAACGACGGCCGCTGGGTCAACCAGTGCGGCTTGAGTGTGGCCACCACAAACCAAATGGCCAGCAGCACCGTGACGGTCTGGGAGAAGATCAGCCAGTGGCGTTTCATGGGTACTCTCCGCCGGCAACACGCCGGCTAAACCCTGTTTGCTTCAGGGTTGATATGGGTCAAGACACCTGTCGCCGGCCGCGGCTTCAATAACGGGGTGGCTGACACAACGCAGGAGCACAACATGAGCCCAGATTGTCCATTAGCCACATTGGCGCACGTGGATGACAGGCGGAGCCGAAGCGTTGGCCCAGAGGCCGGCGAACCAGGCGCGTTTTCGACGGGGTATGGAGAGCATCAGGCGGTTCTGGCTGGCACCTTGGTGCCACG
>CALEDU010000192.1 GCA_937949455.1 uncultured Tepidimonas sp.
GAGCGACCACGACGAACGAGAGACACTGATGAAGAAACCCTCCCTTGGCGCCCGATCCAGCGCCCCCCGTGTCCGCTCCGTGGCGGCTGCGCCCCGTCCCACCCCGGCCGCCCGGCCCGCTGCCCCAGGGACGGGGGATACCCTCAAGCTGCACAAGGTGCTGGCGCAGGTGGGACTGGGCTCGCGGGCGGACATGGAGCAGGCCATCGCCGCAGGCCGTGTCACGGTCAATGGCGAGGCGGCGCACGTAGGGCAGCGTATCGCCAGCGGCGACGTGGTCAAACTGGACGGCCGTTTGGTGCGCTGGCGCGCCATGCCGACCCGCCTGCCGCGCGTGCTGGCCTACCATAAGCCGACCGGCGAAGTCGTGACGCTGGACGATCCCGACAACCGTCCCACCGTGTTTCGCAACTTGCCGCGTCTGCGCTCGGGCAAGTGGATGGCGGTGGGGCGGCTGGACATCAATACGGAAGGCCTGCTGTTGTTCACCGACTCTGGTGAGTTGGCCAATCGGCTCATGCACCCGCGCTTCGGGATGGAGCGCGAATACGCCGTGCGCGTGCTGGGGGCATTGTCGCAGGACGAGCGCCAGCGCTTGCTGGACGGCATCGAACTGGATGATGGCCCGGCCCAGTTTCGCTCCGTGGAGGACGGCGGCGGCGACGGTGCCAACCGCTGGTACCGGGTGACCATCGCCGAAGGCCGCAACCGCGAGGTCCGCCGCCTGTTCGAAGCGGTCGGCCATGCCGTCAGCCGTCTGATCCGGGTGCGCTATGGTGCCATCGCCCTGCCGCGTGGCCTGCGTCGTGGAGCTTACCTGGAGTTGGACCCGCGCGTCGTCGCGCAGCTGATGGAGGCGGCAGGCGCACCTTTGCCCGCCCAGTCGGTGGTGCCCCGGCGCCGCGCAGGTCCTGCCCGTGGTGCTGGTCCGCGGCCGAGCCGTCCACCCGCCCCACAGCGCAACGGGCGTGGGGTGGGGCAGGGTGCCCGGGCACCCCGTCGCCGCGCCGGTTAAAATCCTGCGTTTTGTCTACCCCAACCATTTCCATCATCATGGCCATTGAACGCACCCTTTCCATCATCAAGCCCGACGCCGTCGCCAAAAACGTGATTGGTCAGATCTACAGCCGCTTCGAGGCCGCTGGCCTCAAGATCATTGCGGCCAAGATGGTGCATCTCTCGCGCAGTGAGGCGGAGCAGTTCTACGCCGTCCACAAGGAGCGCCCGTTCTTCAAAGACCTGGTGGACTTCATGGTGTCTGGCCCGGTCATGGTGCAGGTGCTGGAGGGCGAAAATGCCATCGCCAAGAACCGCGAGCTGATGGGGGCCACCGACCCCAAGAAGGCCGCCCCTGGCACGATCCGCGCCGACTTCGCCGACAGCATCGACGCCAATGCGGTGCACGGCTCCGACGCCCTGGAAACCGCTGCCGTCGAGGTGGCGTTCTTCTTTCCGGGCATGAACATCTACTCGCGCTGATCATGTCATGACGGCCAATTTGCTCGATTTCGACCTCGAGGGGTTGGCTGCTTTCTGCGAGCGGCTCGGACACAAGCGTTTCCGGGCCGTCCAGCTTTTTCGCTGGATCCACCAAAAAGGCGTCGCGCGTTTCGATGAAATGACCGACCTTGCGCGTGATCTGCGCGAGCGCCTGCCGTCGCTTGCATGCATTCAGCGCTTGTCGGTGTTGGCTGAGCAGGCATCGGCCGACGGTACCATCAAATGGCTGTTCGATGTCGGCGACGGCAATGCGGTGGAGGCCGTCTACATCCCCGAGGACGATCGCGGCACGCTGTGCGTGTCCAGCCAGGCCGGCTGCGCGGTCGGCTGCCGCTTTTGCTCCACGGGCCACCAGGGCTTCAGCCGCAACCTCACCACGGGCGAGATCATCGCCCAATTGTGGTATGCCGAGCACGAGCTGCGGCGTCGCCAGGGAACGGGCGAGCGCGTCATTTCCAATGTGGTGATGATGGGCATGGGCGAGCCGCTGCAGAACTATGGCGCGCTCGTCCCCGCCTTGCGCGTGATGCTGGACGACCACGGCTACGGCCTGTCGCGCCGGCGCGTGACGGTGTCCACCTCGGGCGTGGTGCCGATGATGGACCGGCTGGCGCAGGATTGCCCGGTCGCCTTGGCCGTGTCGCTGCACGCCCCCAATGATGCGTTGCGCGACCGGCTGGTGCCGCTCAACCGCAAATACCCGTTGCACGAGTTGTTGGACGCCTGTTTGCGCTACCTGCCGGCCGCGCCGCGCGACTTCATCACCTTCGAGTACTGCATGCTCGATGGCATCAACGACACCCCGCAGCATGCGCAGGAGCTGATCGACCTGCTGCGTGGCCATGCAGGCCAAGGGGTGCCGAGCAAGGTCAACCTGATTCCGTTCAACCCCTTCCCCGAGTCGGGCCTGAAACGCTCGCCGCGCGCGGCGGTCAAGGCGTTTGCCGATCGACTTAATGCGGCGGGACTCGTCACCACCATCCGCAAGACGCGGGGGGATGATATCGATGCCGCCTGCGGCCAGCTCGCCGGCGATGTGCTCGACCGCACCCGCGTGAGCGAGCGTTTGGCGCGGCGCGGCGACGATTTGGCCGTGGTGCGTGTGCACCGGCCTGCCCGGACTGCGGAGGGATCGGCATGAGTCGACGGCGGGTCATGGCGCATGGCGTTGTTGCAGCCGTGGCAGTGGCATTGGGCATGCCAGCCGGGTTGGCAACCCTGGGGGGGTGCGCGAGCTCAGGGGCAGCGTCAGGTGGTGACGCGGTCCGCGACTGGATCACCGAATCGGACGAGCCCCAGGCCCGCAAGCGCGCCCGCACGCGGCTGGAGCTGGCCGTCGGCTACTTCGAGCAGGGGCAGACGACCGTCGCTCTGGACGAGGTCAAGCAGGCCATCCAGATCGACCCGACCTATGCTGCTGCTTTCAACCTGCGCGGGCTGATCTACACGCAACTGCGCGATTTTCGATTGGCACAAGAGAGTTTTCAGCGAGCCTTGCGGCTAGAGCCGCGCGACGGGGACACCTGG
>CALEDU010000193.1 GCA_937949455.1 uncultured Tepidimonas sp.
AGGCGGAAATAGCCCTTGGGGGGCTGTTCCATGAAGTCCTCGCGCTCGATCCAGATCTCTGGCCCCAGGCTGAAATGGCGCTGACCCAGCTCTGGCCGCTGCGGATGCACCGGGGCACTGCAGGGCTCGCGGTGCTCGGCATCGCCAAATACCTGCGCCCAGTTGGTGAGCCTGAGTTTGATCGGATCCAGCACCGCCATCGCGCGCGGTGCTTTGCCCTCCAGGTCGTCGCGCAGCGCGATTTCGAGGCTGCTGTAGTCGATCCAGCCGCCGGCCTTGCTGACGCCGGTGCGCTCGCAGAACAGGCGAATGGCTTCGGGCGTGTAGCCGCGGCGGCGCAGCCCAACGATGGTGGGCATGCGTGGGTCGTCCCAGCCGCTGACGACGCCCTCGTCCACCAGTTGCTTGAGCTTGCGCTTGCTGGTGACCACATAGGTCAGGTTCAGCCGGGCAAATTCGTACTGATGTGGCAGGTTGAAGGGCTCGATACGGTACGCCTCCAGCGCCGAGGCCAGCAGCGGCGTGAATTGGTGTGCCTGCGCCTTGAGCAGCCCGAAAAACGCATCCAGGTCGCGCAGCACGGCGTCGCGGTCGTGCTCCCACTTCGTGAACAGCGCCCGCATGCGCTGCTCGGGCTCGGTGTTCACGCCGAGCTTGTGCGCATGGTTGTGGCAGTGCAGGGCAAATTCCTTGCCGGCTTGCACCCCCTGCTGCTCGATGCGCTCGATGAGCTGGCGGGCGCGCGCGAACTGCGGCGCGCGCAGGATCGGCACGATGCGCTCGAGCAGCCAGTCGTAAAACGGCCGCTGGTCCTCGAACTCCAGCGTGCAAATGCTGTGGGTGATGTTCTCCAGCGCATCCTCGATCGGGTGCGCGAAGGTATACATGGGGTAGATGCACCAGGTGTCGCCGGTGTTGTGGTGCACGGCGTGTTTGATGCGGTAGATGGCCGGGTCGCGCAGGTTGATGTTGGGCGAGGCCATGTCGATCTTGGCGCGCAGCACCATCGCCCCGTCTGCATGGCGGCCGTCGCGCATTTCGCGAAAGCGCACCAGGCTCTCCTCGGCCGGACGGTTGCGGTAGGGGCTGTCGATGCCGGGTTCGGTCAGCGTGCCGCGGTGGGCCCGCATCTGCTCCGGCGTCTGCTCGTCCACATAGGCATGGCCGGTTTCGATGAGGTACTCGGCCGCCCGGTACATGAAGTCGAAGTAGTCGCTCGCGTAGTACAGGTGGCGGGTACCATAGGCCTCCCAGCTCCAGCCCAGCCACTGCACGGCATCCAGGATGGAATCGACGTACTCCTGCCCTTCCTTCTCGGGATTGGTGTCGTCGAAGCGCATGTGGCACACGCCGCCGTAGGCCTGCGCCAGGCTGAAGTTGAGCCAGATGCTCTTGGCGTGGCCCACGTGCAGGTAGCCGTTGGGTTCGGGCGGAAAGCGCAGGCGTACCTTGGCTGGGTCGGGTTCGCCCCGTTCGTGGTGGCTGCCGTCGCCGGGGCTGCCACCCCAGGGGCGGCCGTGGTAGCGGCCCTGGGCCAGATCGCGCTCGATGACCTGGCGCAAAAAATGGCTGGCGGTGGCCTGGTGGGTGCTGAGGGATGGACCGTGATCGCGCATGGCTTGGATTGTAGGTGGCCTCCACGGCTGCAGGCGGCGGGCCGTTACACTCGCCGTTTTGCCCACTCCCGCGTCTGTTCATGGATGTCACCCTGCTGCTCAAGGCCGCCCTCATGGGGGTGGTCGAGGGCTTGACCGAGTTTTTGCCCGTTTCGTCCACCGGTCACCTGATCCTTGCCGCCGCCTTGCTGGGGTTGACGGGGGAGACGATCAAGGTGTTCGAAGTGGTCATCCAGACTGGGGCGATTCTGGCCATCGTGGGCCTGTACTGGCAACGGCTGATCGGGACCCTGCGCGGGTTGCCGCGCGAGGCGCAGGCGCAGCGCTTCACCGTCAACGTGCTGCTCGGGTTTTTGCCGGCGGCGCTGGTGGGGTTTGGGTTCATCGGGCCGATCAAGGCCGTGCTCTTCAACGCCTGGGTGGTGGCGGCGGGCTTCATCGTCGGCGGGCTGATCATGCTGTGGGTAGAGGCCGTGCAGGCCCGCAAGCCCTCCGCGCGCGTGTTGGACGTGGACGATTTGGGCTGGCGCGATGCGCTGGCGGTGGGGCTGATCCAGTGCGCGGCCTTGGTGCCAGGGGTCAGCCGGTCGGGGGCGACCATCATCGGCGGCATGGCGCTCGGCCTGTCGCGGCGCGCGGCCACCGAGTTCAGCTTTTTCCTCGCCATCCCGGTCATCTTTGGCGCGGCCGCGTACGACTTGTACAAGCACCGTGATTTGCTGGCAGCTGCAGATTGGCCGCTGTTTGCGGTGGGGCTGGTGACGTCGTTCGTATCCGCGTGGGTGTGTGTGCGCTGGCTGCTGCGCTATGTGGCCACCCACACCTTTGTGCCGTTTGCGTGGTATCGCATCGGTTTCGGTGGGCTGATTTTGATCAGCGGCGCATTGGGTTGGGTCAATTGGACGCCGTAGAGGATGCCATGAAGTGCCGCAGCGCACGGTCGATGGCCGCGGCCGTGGCTTGTGGGTGCTCCATGGGGAAGAGGTGCGTGCCCTCGATGAATTGCAAGCGATCAGACGGCTCGCGCCCGCACAGTTTGTGGGTCATCGTCAGGCCCACGCGGCGCATCTCTTCGGACTGCGTGCCCCCGACAAAGGCCACCGGGCAGGCCAGCGGGTGGCGGCGCAGCAGCCGGTCCAGGTTATGCGGCAGGGTGTTGTAGATGGCGGTCTCGATGTCGCGGCCGAAGGTCAGCACGCGCTGCGTGCCCTGTGGCGTGTGCACATCGTGCGTGCCATGCGCGATGTAGTCGGCCAGCACACGCGGGTCCCAGCGAGAAAAGGCGCGCTTGTGGCGGAAGTGCTCCAGCGCCTCCTGCGCGCTGGCCCACCGGTTGCGGCGCTTGCGGCTGACCTGGCCCGGCGAAACAGCACCGATCAGCCGGGTATGTTTGGCCGCGGCCAGGGCGCGTGCCTTCCAGCCACCCAAGACGGGGGAGTCGAGCATCACCACGCCGCGCACCGGCTGCCCAGCCAGCACGGGGTGGCGAGCGGCGCACATCAGGCTCAGAAAACCGCCCAGCGAGTGGCCGACGAGGAACAGCGGCCTATCGTCCGGACCGACATTCGCTTCGACGAAGTCGGCCAGCTGCTGTACCAGGTGCGGCCAGTTGCTGGTGACGGGGTAGCGCGGATCGTGGCCGAAGCGATCCACCGCAGCGACGCGATAGCCCCGCTCGCGCAGGGCCTGGAAGATGACGTTGTAGGTACCGGCGGGGAAGCTGTTGCCGTGCGAAAAGACGATGCAGGGTCGGGAGGATGCGGCACTCATGGGGTCAGATCAGCCTGTCCTTGAGGGTCCGTGATCATGCACAGGACAAAGTGAAGGCCGCCAGGTTCGGCGGCGGCCCGAGCGATGGGTCGGACCGGTGTGCGAGGTTCATGTAAATCACGAACGACCGTTCGCTGTTGCACGGGTGCCTATGGTAGCGCTTGCCGCAGCGCGTCGCGCAGGGCACTGTCGCGTTCGGTGCGCCGACGCAGCGCCACGCGCAACGTGGCTTCGCCGCCCGGCAGCACGAGGCTGAGACGCAGGCGTGCGCGCGTCAAGCCGGTGTAGAGCAGCTCGCGCGTCAGGATGGGGTTTTCGGTGTCGGGGGGCAGCACCAGCACCACATGGTCGAACTCGCTGCCCTGCGCCTTGTGCACGGTCAGTGCCCAGGCGCTCGCGGTGTCGGCCAGTTGCCCGGGGGTGACCCATTGCACGCCACCGGACTGCAGTGGCGCTGGCAGCGCCAGCCGCCAGCGCTGTACGGCGTCGGTGCCCGGCCGCGCCAGCAGCAGACCGAGGTCGCCGTTCATGACGCCCAGCCGTGGCTGGTTGCGCGTGACCAGCCACGGCTGGCCACTGCGTCCGTATGCTCCGGCAGGCGCTTGTGGGGCCAAGCGCTTCGCCTCGGCCTGCAGGCGCGCATCCAGCCCCTCCACGCCCCACGGCCCGCGCCGCAGCGCGGCCAGTACCTGCAGCCGCGCCTGCTGCTGCAACAGGGCGGCAGCCCAGGCGTCGGGGTCGACATCGGCTGGCGGCTGCGCAGCTGCCTGCAGCCATGGGGCCGCCGCCGTGCGCCAGGCAGGCAGCCAGCCGTTGTCGGCCTGCGCGCCAAGGTGCACATGCACGCCCTCTCCGGGATCGCGCAGCAGCGCCAGCACGGCATCCTCGTCGCCGTCGCGCACTGCGGTGGCCCAGCGGCCGATGGCACCGCCGGCGTCGAAGCGGCGGCTGCGGCGCAGCATCGCCACCGCTTGATCCAGCGCGTCGCCGTCGGCGCCGATCCATTCGGCTGGCGGGACCTGCCCGGTGGCGCTGGTGAGCCACGCAGCGGTCTGTGGTTGCCAGCGCCCCTCGCGTGCGTGGGCACACAGCTCGGCCAGCACCGCACCGGCCTGTACCGAGGCCAGCTGGTCGCGGTCGCCGAGCAGGATCAGCCGCGCCTGGGGTGGCAGCGCGCGCAGCAGCGCATGCAGCAGCTCCAGATCGACCATCGAGGCCTCATCGACCACCAGCGCATCCAGCGGCAGCGGCTGGCGCTCGTCGTGGCGCGCACCGCTGCCATCGGGCCGCTGGCCCAGCAGCGTGTGCACCGTGACGGCATGGCGCGGCAGATGCGGCTGCAGCGCCGTCCAGGGTAAGGGCAGTGGCCTCAGGGCCAGCTTTTGCCACGCCTCCCCAAGGGCAGCGCTGAGCCGCGCGGCGGCCTTTCCCGTGGGGGCTGCTAGGCCTATTGCCAGTGGCGCGCCGCCGGGCTGCAGCGACAGCCCCTGCAGCAACGCCAGCAGCCGGGCCACGGTGAACGTCTTGCCCGTGCCAGGGCCGCCGGTGATGACCGCCAGCCGCTGCCGCAGCGCCAGCGCACAGGCCAGCCGCTGGGCATCAGGCTGTGTCGGTGGCGGGCCAAACAGCGCTTCGATCCAAGGCCGCACCGCCGCCGGATCCGGTGCCTGCGCGGCAGTCAGGCGGTGGGCCAGTGCCTGCGCCACTTCGCGCTCGCGCCGGAAGTGGCGACCCAGGTAGAGCACGCCACTGGCGGCCACCACCGGCGTCAGCGGCGCACCGGTACCGACCCAGCCGGGGCCGCGCAGCGCCGCAGGCCCGTCGGCGTGCAGGCGTTGCAGCAGCCAGCGCGCGCAGGGGCCGGGGGCGTCGTCCGCACGGGCCTCGGCCCAGCGCCAGGCAATGTGGCCGTCGGCGGCGCGGCGCATGAGCAGCGCGGTGGCCAGCAAGGCCTCGATGTTGGCCTGCGGGCACAGCGCTGCGGCCTGGCGCGCCAGCGTCGCCTCCGCCGGTCGCAGTTCGCTGGCCTGCAGGCCGCGCTGCAACCAGGCTTCCAAATCGGGGTCTGGGCGGGTCATGTCGTGATCTCCACGCCGCTGAACAGCGCGTCGAGCCGCTGGACCAGCGGCCACGGGTGGTCCAGTTGCCAGACGCCGGCACCCGGCGCGGCCACGCCACGCCAGAAGACGCACAGCGCCCCGCCGAGGTGCCGTGTCGGGTCGTAGGCCGTGCCGAGCCGCTGCGCCAGCCAGCGGTGCAGCGCCAGCAGGTAGAGCGCTGCTTGGGCGTCGTAACGCTGGCGCAGCACCTCGGCCTGCACGGCTTCGGCGTGGTAGGCGCTATCGTCGTCCCCCAGTGCATTGGACTTGTGATCGAGCACGAAGTAGCGACCGTCGTGTTCGAACACCAAGTCGATGAAGCCTTTGAGCATGCCGTGTAGGGTGACGGCGGCGAGCGTCGGGCGCGGCTGCCCCGGTGCGATGTGGGCGAGCAGCAGACGGTCGAGCCCGCGCGCCTCGGCGGCGGCGTCGATGCGCAGCCAGAACGGCACCTCCGGCTGGGCGTGTGTGAGGTCGCGCAGCCGCACGCCCGCGCTGCCGGGCAGGGCAAGGGCGGTGTCACCCATGGCGTGCGCCCATTGGGCCAGGTCCTCCGCGTCGGCCGGCAGGCGCTCGGGCACCCAGCCGAGCCCCTGCAGCGTGCGTTGCGCCAGCGGTTGCAGGGCATCCGGGGTGCCCGCGGGCCAGCCGCGGCGGTGACAGGCCTCCAGCAGCGCATGCAGCGCCACGCCGGGCTGTGCGCCACGCGGCCAGCGGTGCCATGGCGCGGTGGCGGGGGCAGCCTCACCGGGGCTGGCGACCTCGGATCCGGTTGCGCCGGGATCGTCATCGCTGACGTGCGCCTCGGTGGCGGTGTCGGCACTGGGTGGCACCCCGTGCGCGGCGCGTGCCAACGCGCTGTAGCTGGCGATCCACCAACTCGGCCCGCTGCGCGGGTGCGCCACATGCGCTGCGGGCTTGGGCAGTGCCGTTGGCACGGCACTGGCCTTGGCCCGGGTGGCGGGGGGCTCGTCGTCGGCGGGCAGCCCGGTGCAGGCGATCGTGCCGCCGCTGGCGGCCGCCAGGGCTTGCAGCCGTTGCGGTAGCTGCTGCGCCAAGGTGGCGGTATCCGCCCCCTCCAACCCGAGCAGCCGCGCCAGCGCGCAGTACGCCAGGCCTGGCTCCAGGGCCACGCCGACCCAGGTCGAGTGCACCGCGCGCGTCAGCGCGACATAGAGCTTGCGCGTGTCCTCCTGCAGGCGTTCGCGCTCGGCGCGCTCGAGTGCCTGCAGCCAGCGTTCGCCCTCGTCGGGCAGCGTCACGTGCGCGTGGCCTGTGTCGTCATGCCAGCGCAACACGGGCGGGCTGTTCTTGCCGTTGATTGGGCGCGCGCGCCCGGCAAACGGCAGCAGCACGAGCGGAAACTGCAGCCCCTTGGCCTTGTGCACGGTGATGACGGGGATGGCCTGCGGCGTGCCGTCGAGCCGACGCTCCACGCCGGCCAGCGCCGGGTCGTCGCCAGCGGTGGGGGGGGCGGCGCCTTCCTGCCGCGCCAGGCGCAGCAGCGCCAGCGTCGCCTCCACCCCGCCGCGGCGCCGCTGTCGTGCCGCCTGCTGCAGCCATTCGGCCATGTGCAGCAAGTCCGCCAGCGCGCGGGTGCCGGGGCTGGGGTGGTCGGCGGGGCGGGCCAGCAGCCGCGCGGCGACGCCAAAGTCGTGCATCAGCGCGCGCACGGCGGCCAGCACGCCGTGGCGCTGCCACAGCGCGTGGTAGCGAGCAAAGCGCGCGAGCGTCGCGTCCCAGGCGTCCTCGTCGCGCAGCAGGGCGGTCAGCGCTGCCGCATCCAGGCCCAAGGCGGGCGTCAACAGCGCGTGGGCAATGGCGTCGCGGTCGTGCGGGTGGGCGCAGGCGTGCAGCCACGCCTGCAGGTCGTCGGCCTCGGGGCCGTCCCACACCGAGGTCTTCTCGGACCGGTAGGCGCTGGCGAGTCCCTGCCGGCGCAGCGCGCGCGCGATCGCCTGCGCCTCGTTGCTGTCGTTGACGAGGATGGCCAGATCCTGCGGCTGCAGCGGGCGCAGTTGCCCATCGCGCTCGAAGCCGCAGCGCCCCGCGGCGGTGCCTGCAAGCCAGCGCCTCACCGTGGCCGCGCAGGCGGCCGCGAGTCGTTCCAGCACGTCGGTGCGCGAGGGCTTGTCGGCTTCGGGCCGCCACAGCGCGAAGGTCAGCGCCGCGCCATCGGGGGTGTCGTCGCGCCAACGCTCGGGCTGGCCACGCGGCTGCGCCGGCAGGAACGGCACCGACTGCACGCCTGCGCGCGTCAGGCCGAAGGCCCCGTCCGGCAGTGTGCGCTCGGCGTGGCCGAACAGCGCGTTGACGGCCTGCACCATTGCCGTGCTGCTGCGATGGTTGACCGCCAGCGACCAGATACGGCCGGCGCAGGCGGCTCGGGCTTGTAGGTAGCTGTGGATGTCGGCGTGGCGGAAGGCGTAGATGGCCTGCTTGGGGTCGCCAATCAGCAGCAGTGCGGTGCCGGGGTGCGGTTGTACGGGCCGGTAGATGGCCTGTAGGATGCGCCACTGGCGCGGGTCGGTGTCCTGGAATTCATCGACCAGCGCCACCGGCTGCTGCAGACGCAGCCGGGCAGCCAGCGCTGCGCCTTGGGGAGCAGCGAGTGCCTCGTCTACCCGCTTCAGCATCTCGTCGAAGGTGAGCTGCTCGGCGGCGCGCAGCTGCGCGCGCATGCGTCGGGCCACCCACGCGGCGGCGTGGCGTGTCAGCGACCCATGCACGCCGGGCAGGGCAGCCAGGCGGGCCTCCAGTTGGGAGAGTTCGCGCAGCAGCGGCAGTGCCTCGACTTCGGGGGGGAGGGGGCCGGCACTGCCGCGCAAGTGTTCCAGCGTCAGGCGCTTGTAGGCATCGGTGGTTTTCAGTCCTGGCTCGCTGGATTGCGGATCGAGCGCCCAGCGACGCAACTTCTCGAACCAGCTCTGCACCGTGCCCCGTTGACGGCTCGCACGCCTGATCAGGTCATGCCGCTCCAGTACTTTCTCGGCCTCGTCGATCCACGCCGGCCACGGCGCTTTCAGCGCCGCCAGCGCCTGCGCGCGCGCGGACGCGGCCAGCCGCAGCACATCGGCCAGGCCGCGCGTGGGCAGGTCCGGGTCCTGCGCCGTCCAGAGCTCGGCATATCCGAGCAGACCCTGGATCGCCTTGTCCAGCTCGTCGGGCGTTTTCCAGCACTCCAGCACCTGCACGGCGTCGGCTTCGTCGAGCGGCAGCACCTGCAGTCGCCACCAGTCGCGCACCACCTCGCGGCGCAGCGCCGCGGTGTCCTGCAGGATGCGTGGCTGAAACGGCTCGCCGCTGAGCAGTGCCTGCTCGCGCAGGATGCGCTGACACCAGCCGTGCAGGGTGCTGATTGGCGCCTCGTCCAGTGCGTCGGCGGCCTCGCTCAGGCGGCGGGCCTGTGCTGACCACGAGGCCTGCGGATAGCGCGCGCGCAGCGCCAGCAGCCGCTCGACCGCAGCATCCGCCGGTTCGAGTGGCTTGCCGCCGAAGACGGCAGCCGCCTGCAGCAGACGGGCCTGGATGCGGCTGCGCAGCTCCTGCGTGGCGGCATCGGTGAATGTCACGACCAGGATCTGCTGCGGCGACAGCGGTGGCGGCCCGGCTTCGCCCGGGGGTGCGCCCAGCACCAGCCGCACCACCAGAAGCGCCATGGTCCAGGTCTTGCCGCTGCCGGCGCTGGCCTCGATGAGCTGGCTGCCCTGCAGCGGCAGGGTCAGCACGTCCAGTTCGGGCAGGTCGCCGCTCATACGGCGGCCTCCTTGGGGGATGTGGCGCTTTTGCCGTGGCCGCTGGCCAGGTGCGCGTGCAGCGGTGTCAGCAGCGCCTCCGTCCAGCGCGCGAAGGCCCCTTGTGCGTGCGCCTCGCGCGTGCCGGCCAATGTCTCGAATGTCGGGTAGTGGCGCCGCCACAGCGGCTCCTTGGCCTGGCCATGGTCGCATTCGTAGGCCCTGCGGGCGGCCTCCCAGGCCGCGGTGGGGTCGGGTGCGTCGCCGCGCAGCTTGCCCCAATAGGCTGCGGCGGCTTGGCGCGGCAGGGGCAGCGGGGCGGGGCCGTGCAGGCCGGCGTGCCACGCCTGCCACAGCGTCGTCCAGATGTCGCCGACGGCTTGCGGCTGCAGCGGCTGCATTTGTCCGACGCCCAGGGGGCTGGCGATCCAGCTCGTCACCGGCCCGCACGCGACGTTGAGCGCGACATGCTCGGCCCAGATGCGCAGCAGCCGCTGCAGGGCGTAGTGCCCGGCGTCGAGTTTCTTGCCTTCGACGAGGCCGTTGCCGAGCGCCACCAGCCGCGCCAGTGCGCCGTCGTCGCCGCGTCGCAGCGCCGGCAGCATATCGCGGATCGCGAGTGTCGGGCCGCCCGGCAGCGCGAGCGTCATCGCCAGCCGCCTCCGCTCGGCCACCGGATAGGGGTGGCGCGCGGCGAGTTCCCGGATAGGCTGCCAGATCCGCTGGACCGCCTGGCCCCAATCGCGCGCGAGCCACGCCCCGGTGGGGCCGTCCGGCCAGTCGCCAGCCAGCACGGCGCGGCGGCGCGCGCGCTGGGCGGCGGCCTGTGCGGTGGCTTCATCGGCACCGGCCAGCGCCGCCTCCACCACCGCCTGCACCCACGCCAGGCGCGTGCGCCACTGCTGCAGAGGGTCGGGCGCGAACGGCTCGGTGTCCTCCTCGGCTTCGTCTTCGGGCGGCAGTGCCAGCTCCAGGCGCTGGCGCGTGTAAGCGCGCGCCGGGTCGTGCAGCAGCTCTGCCAGCGCCGCCACCGTTACCGGAATCGGTTCGCTCGGGCGTGCCACGGCGGCGGGCACCACAGTGGGGGCTGCGGTAGGCGCGGCGCTGGCGAGCCACTCGCGTGCATAGCTGAATGCGCCGGTCAGCGGCGGCGCGGCGTTCCCAATCCCCTCTCCAGAGCCGAAGTTGGCCGGGTCGAACGGGTGCAGTGGATGCGCGTGCGTCAGCGCGGCAGCGACATCGTCGCCCTGGCCGGGCACCCGGCACCATTGTCGGTTCAGGTGGTGGCGCAGCTGTGCGACCGGCAGCGCCGGCTCGCGCTCGGTGTCGTCCACC
>CALEDU010000194.1 GCA_937949455.1 uncultured Tepidimonas sp.
CAGGGCTTTGAATTTTTTGAGCAAATTCAGGCTAAAGGCGTAATCCGAGCCGGGGCGTGCTTGTTTGTATAGCCGCGGCACGGTCTCCAGGTTGTGGTTCATCACATCTGGCGGGGCGGCCTTGAGGATGTCCAGCGCCCGATCATCGCGGCCACGGAAGTCGGGCACCAAAATCTCGATGCGGGTGCCGGGCGAGCGTGCGCGCACGCGCTGGATGCAGGCCACGAAATGGCTCGCACCGCCATCGCGCAGGTCGTCGCGATCCACACTGGTGATGACGACATAGCGCAGTTGGAGCGCGGCAATCGTGTTGGCCAGGTTTTCGGGCTCGTTCGGGTCGAGCGGGTCGGGGCGGCCGTGGCCCACGTCGCAAAATGGGCAACGCCGCGTGCATTTATCGCCCATGATCATGAAGGTGGCGGTTCCTTTGCCAAAGCACTCACCGATGTTGGGGCAGGACGCCTCCTCGCACACGGTGACCAGCTTGTTGGCGCGCAGGATGTCCTTGATCTCGTAGAACCGCGTGCTGGGGCTGCCGGCCTTGACCCGAATCCAGTCTGGCTTTTTGAGCACAGGGGCGGATTCGACCTTGATCGGGATGCGCGCGGTCTTGGCCGCGCTTTTTTGCTTGGTGCTTGGGTCGTAGCGGGCGGACGGGGGCGTGGAGGGTTCGGCGTTCATCGGGTATCCAGGCCGCGATGGCGCGGCGTCGGTGGCAGCATCCGTGGCGGTGTCGTCTCGTCGCCGGCGCGTCATGGGCGGGGTGAGAGCAGCCGCAACAGCTGCTGCGCCAGCTCGGCGCGCACATCGGATAACGGCACGTTCACACCAATGGTAGCAAGGTCCATCGTGCGCAGGCCGGCGTAGCCGCAGGGGTTGATACGGGAGAAGGGGCTCAGATCCATGGCGACGTTGAGCGCCACCCCGTGGTAGGTGCAATGCCGGTGCACCTTGATGCCCAATGCGCCGATTTTGCCCAGCCCCGCAAACGGGTCGCCACCCGGGCGCGGCCCCGCCAGCGCGGCATGGGCATGGGGATCGTCCAACCGTACATAGATGCCAGGGGCCGCCGCTACCCGGTGCCCGGTGACCCCGAAGGTGGCCAAGGTGCGGATGACGGCCTCTTCCAGCCGGTGCACATACTCCTTGACGAAGTAGCCGGCACGGCGCAGGTCGATCAGGGGATAGGCCACCACCTGGCCGGGGCCGTGATACGTCACCTGGCCGCCGCGGTTGGTAGCGACCACAGGGATGTCGCCTGGATGCAACACATGCTCCGCGCGGCCAGCCAGTCCCTGGGTAAAAACCGGAGGGTGCTCGCAGAGCCAGATTTCGTCTGGGGTGTGCGCTGCGCGCTCTTCGGTGAAGGCGCGCATGGCGGCGTAGGTGGTGCAGTAATCCGCCCGCCCCAGATCGCGCAGGACCGCGCTCACAGCACCACCCGTACCATCGGGTGGGTGGTCAAGGTGCGGTAGAGTTCGTCGAGCTGCTCGCGCGAGGTCACCTGCACCGTGATGGTCAGACCCAGGTAGCGGCCACCGCGACTGATGCGTTGCTCGACACCCGTTTCATCGAAATCGGGGTCGAACTGTCGCGCGATGTGCGCCACAGCGCCGAGGAATCCCTCGACATGCGCGCCCATCACCTTGATCGGGAAGCGGCACGGAAACTGAAGCAGGGGTTGGATGTCGGACATGCGTGGCGGGATGATGATTGGGGTTTGTCCGTATAATAGGGTGCTTTGTCAGCGTAGCCAAAAGCTGCGTCGGTGTTGTGTCATGCCGCGCCCGCTGTCAGGCAGGCGTCGCAAGTTTGCCTGGTTTGGGCGTCGATAATTGCAGGTTTGGCGGTGTCAGCAGATCGGTCCGTTCCTCCCGCTGCATCTGGGCCAACGGTGGCGGCATCCCGCGTCACCACGTCGGTCGAAGATCAATGGGGGGACAATGGGGCAGTTGCAGTCGATGCCGCCGAATTCAAGCCCTTGACGCCTGAAGAGGCGCGCCGGTGGCGACAGCGGCATCCGGTGCCGTCTGCGTGGCGGGTCGTGGCATGGCAGGCGATGCTGGCGTTGCTGGTGTCGGTGTTGGCAGCAGTCGGCGCAACGGCCGTGGGCGGTGGGCGTTGGTCCTGGGTGGCCTCAGTGGCATATGGCGCGCTGTGCGCTGTGCTGCCGTCGGCGGTCATGGCTTGGGGGGTGACGTCAAACGCGCTGGCGCGCTGGCTGAAGGTGACATTTCCCGGGGTGGCGCGGGTGTCACTGGCGGGTTGGTTGTGGTGGGAAGGGGTCAAGGTGTTGCTGGTGCTGGCGATGCTGGTGTCGGCACCGCGCTGGATTCCGGATCTGAGCTGGCTGGGCCTGGTGGTCGGGCTGGTGGTGGTTCTCAAGTCGTACTGGCTGGCATGGGTTGTGCGGCCAGCGGCGCAGGGCCGATCGGTTTGTTCAAGAACGGGAACGGGTTGACGAATGGCAGCTGAAGGACAAGGACTGACCGCAGGTGAGTACATCCGGCATCACCTGATGCACCTGACCAACAAGAAGCAGGGATTCATTGTCGATTTTTCGGTGATCAATCTCGACTCCGTGGTCTTTTCCATGCTGATGGGAATGCTCGGGGTGTGGTTGTTGTGGCTGGGTGCGCGCCGGGCCACAGCGGGCGTGCCGGGGCGCTTTCAGGCCGCCGTGGAGATTTTGGTCGAGCTGGTCGCGAACCAGGCCAAGGGTGTCATCCATAACGCCGCCAGCCGCAGGGTCATCGCGCCGATGGCGCTCACGGTATTCGTGTGGATTTTTTTCATGAATGCCATGGATCTGTTGCCGGTGGATCTGTTGCCAGCCCTGTGGCACTCCGTGGGGCCTGCTCTGGGCTTCAAGGACTATCTGCGCGTCGTGCCGACGGCCGATCTATCGACGACGTTGGGGCTTTCGGTGTCGGTGTTGCTGATGTGCCTGTTCTACAACATCAAGATCAAGGGCTTGGGCGGCTGGGCGCACGAGCTGGTGACGGCGCCGTTTGGTACCAGCAAAAATCCGTTTTGGGCGCTGCTGCTGGGTGTCGTGAACTTTCTGATGCAAATGATCGAGTTCGTGGCGAAGACCGTCTCCCACGGCATGCGGTTGTTTGGCAACATGTTCGCGGGTGAGTTGGTCTTCATGCTGATCGCGCTGCTCGGCGGTTTCGCCGCGCTGTCCCTCAGCGGTGGGCTGCTCTTCGTCGGGCACCTGGTCGCCGGTACGGTGTGGGCCATCTTCCACATCCTGGTGATCACCCTGCAGGCGTTCATTTTCATGATGCTGGCCCTGATCTACTTGGGGCAGGCACATGATGCGCACTGAGTTCGTTTCCCCCTAAACCTTCCTCTCAACCTCAAAAGGAAACCATCATGGAAAACATTCTGGGTCTCGTTGCTCTGGCTTGTGGCATCATCGTCGGGCTGGGTGCCATCGGCGCATCGATCGGCATCGGCCTCATGGGTGGCAAGTTCCTCGAGTCGGCCGCACGTCAGCCCGAGCTGATGAATGACCTGCAGGCCAAGATGTTCATTCTGGCGGGTCTGATCGATGCGGCCTTCCTGATTGGCGTGGCCATCGCGCTGCTGTTCGCGTTCGCCAACCCCTTCGCGATCTGACCGTCCTGCGGTGAGGAAGGGTGCGCTCGGGGCAGCCCGGGCGCACGCCGAACGAACCCGGCCCCCTCTCGCTCCACTCCCCGCACACATTCAGAAAGGCGTTGCGATGAACATCAATGCAACCCTCTTTGCGCAGGCCATCGTCTTCGCGATCCTGGTGTGGTTCACGATGAAGTTCGTGTGGCCGCCCATCACCAAGGCGCTGGATGAGCGTGCGCAGAAGATTTCCGAAGGTCTGGCTGCCGCTGAGAAGGCCAAGACCGAGCTCGCCGTGGTCAACAAGCGTGTCGAAGACGCGCTGGTGCAGTCGCGCAACGAATCCGCCGCCCGCCTGGCCGATGCCGAGCGCCGCGCGCAGGCGATGATCGAAGAGGCCAAAGCCCGCGCTGCCGAAGAGGCGGCCAAGATCATTGCCGCCGCCAAGGCCGAGGCCGAACAGCAAGCCGTACAAGCCCGCGAGGCCCTGCGCGAACAGGTGGCGGTGCTGGCTGTCAAGGGTGCCGAGCAGATCTTGCAGCGCGAGGTCAATGCGGGTGTGCATGCCGAGCTGCTGCAACGGCTCAAGACCGAACTCTAATTCACGAACCGCGCGTCCGAAGGTTGACCCATGGCCGAACTTGCCACCATCGCACGACCCTACTCTGAAGCGTTGTTCAAGGCCACCGCAGCGCAGGCGGCCGATGCCAGCGAATGGCTGGATGAGCTGGCCGCGATTGCCGCGCAGCAGCAGCTTCAGGCCTTTGCGGCCGACCCCAAGGTCCGCGCCGAGCAGGTGTTCGACGTCATCACTGGGGTGATGAAAACCTCTTTGCCGGAGATCGGCCGCAACTTCCTGCGTACCGTCATCGACAATGACCGCGTGGCGGTTCTGCCCGAAATCGCGCGCCAGTTCCGCGCATTGGTCAATGCGCAACGCGGCGTGGCCGATGCCACCGTGGAGAGCGCCTTCCCGATCGAGGCGGCTCAGCTCGCCGATCTGCAGGGCGTCCTTGAAAAGCGTTTTGGCCGCCAGTTGCGTCTGCATGTGCAGCTGCGCCCCGAACTGATTGGCGGCGTGCGCGTGGTGGTGGGCGATGAGGTGCTGGACACCTCGGTCAAGGCCCGTCTGGAACAAATGCGTGTGGCGCTGACAGCCTGACGGCTGGCCCCAACGCCCTGTCGAACATCCGAAAAGGAAAGCGTCATGCAACTCAATCCCGCAGAAATCTCCGAACTGATCAAGTCTCGCATCCAGGGGCTGGCCCCATTGACCGATGTGCGCAACCAAGGCACCGTGGTGTCAGTGACCGATGGCATCGTGCGCATCCACGGCCTGTCGGACGCGATGCAGGGGGAAATGCTCGAATTCCCCGCAGGCAAGGACGGGCAGCCGACATTTGGCCTGGCGCTCAACTTGGAGCGCGATTCGGTTGGTGCCGTGATCCTGGGCGAGTATGAGCACATTTCCGAGGGCGATACGGTCAAGTGCACCGGCCGCATTCTGGAAGTGCCGGTGGGCCCCGAACTGATCGGCCGTGTGGTCGATGCGCTGGGCCGCCCGATCGACGGCAAGGGCCCGATCAACGCCAAGCTGACCGACGTGGTCGAAAAAGTGGCCCCGGGCGTGATCGCGCGCAAGAGTGTGGACCAGCCGGTGCAGACGGGTCTGAAGGCGATCGACTCGATGGTGCCGATCGGTCGCGGCCAGCGCGAGCTGATCATCGGTGACCGCCAGACCGGCAAGACCGCGGTGGCCATCGACACCATCATCAACCAAAAAGGCCAGAACATGGTCTGTATCTACGTTGCGATCGGCCAGAAGGCGTCGTCGATCAAGAGCGTGGTGCGGGCCCTGGAGCAACACGGGGCGATGGACTACACCATCGTCGTGGCGGCCTCGGCATCCGAATCGGCGGCGATGCAGTTCCTGGCACCGTACTCGGGTTGCACGATGGGCGAATATTTCCGCGACCGTGGTCAGGATGCGCTGATCATTTATGACGACCTGTCCAAGCAGGCGGTGGCCTACCGCCAGGTGTCGCTGCTGCTGCGCCGCCCGCCAGGGCGCGAGGCCTTCCCGGGCGACATTTTCTATCTGCACAGCCGGCTGCTGGAGCGTGCCGCGCGTGTCAACGCCGACTATGTCGAGAAGTTCACCAACGGAGAGGTCAAGGGCAAGACCGGGTCGCTGACGGCGTTGCCGATCATCGAGACCCAGGCCGGTGACGTGTCGGCGTTCGTGCCGACCAATGTGATCTCAATCACCGACGGCCAGATCTTCCTGGAAACCAACCTGTTCAACTCGGGCATCCGCCCCGCGATCAACGCCGGTATCTCGGTGTCACGCGTCGGTGGTGCGGCCCAGACCAAGTTGATCAAGGGGCTGTCGGGTGGTATCCGTACCGACCTGGCCCAGTATCGCGAGCTGGCGGCGTTTGCGCAGTTCGCCTCGGACCTGGACGAGGCGACCCGCAAACAGCTCGACCGCGGCGCGCGCGTGACCGAACTGCTCAAGCAGCCGCAGTACAGCCCGCTGCCGATCAGCCTAATGGCCGCCTCCCTGTACGCGGCCAACAAGGGCTATCTGGATGACATCGATGTCAAGAAGGTGCTGCCCTTCGAGAGCGGCTTGCACGCTTACTTGAAGGACAAGCACGCGGCGTTGCTGTCGAAGCTCGAGACGCAGAAGGCCATGGACAAGGACGCCGAGGCAGAACTCGACGCCGCCATCCGCGCCTTCAAGCAGACCGGCACCTACTGATCGGCCCGGCAGCGGACCGTTCCAAGGAGCAGCGATGGCAGCAGGCAAGGAAATACGCGGCAAGATCAAATCGGTGGAAAACACCAAAAAGATCACCAAGGCCATGGAGATGGTTGCCGCCTCCAAGATGCGCAAGGCGCAAGAGCGCATGCGCATGGCCCGGCCGTACAGCGAGAAGGTGCGCCAGATCGCGGCGAACCTGAGCCGCGCCAACCCGGAGTATGTGCACCCCTTCATGGTGGCGCACCCCGATGCGACCGTCAGCGGGATGATCGTGGTGACCACGGACAAGGGCCTGTGCGGCGGCCTCAACACCAACCTGCTGCGCGCGGTGACCAGCCAGTTCCGCGAGCTGCAGGGGCAAGGCAAGACGGCGCAGGTGGTGGCGATTGGCAACAAGGGCTTCGGTTTCATGAACCGCATTGGTGCCCAAGTGGTCTCGCATGTCACCGGGCTGGGCGACACGCCCCACCTGGAGCGGCTGATCGGGCCGGTCAAGGTGTTGCTCGACGCATATGCTGAGGGCAAGCTCAACGCGGTGTACCTCTGCTACACGAAGTTCATCAACACGATGAGGCAGGAGCCTGTGGTGCAGCGGCTGCTGCCGCTGTCGGCGCAGGATCTGGAGCAAGGTGACACGGGCTACGATTGGGATTACATCTACGAGCCCGATGCCCCCACCGTGATCGATGAACTGCTCGTGCGCTACGTGGAGTCACAGGTCTACCAGGCCGTGGCCGAGAACATGGCGTCCGAGCAATCGGCGCGCATGGTGGCCATGAAAGCTGCCACGGACAATGCCGGCAATTTGATCAACGAGCTCAAGCTGTTCTACAACAAGACACGTCAGGCCAGCATCACCAAGGAGCTGTCCGAAATCGTCGCCGGCGCTGCCGCCGTCTGACGTCGCCGGGTTCTCGTCTATCTTTCATCGACAAGGTTTCAATCATGGCACAAGTTCAAGGCAAGATCGTTCAGTGCATCGGCGCCGTGGTGGACGTGGAATTCCCGCGTGACCAAATGCCCAAGGTGTACGACGCGCTGAAGATGGAGGGCTCGCCCCTGACTCTGGAAGTGCAGCAGCAACTCGGCGACGGCATCGTGCGCACCATCGCGCTGGGCTCGTCCGACGGCTTGCGCCGCGGCATGACCGTCTACAACACCAGCGCCCCAATCACCGTGCCGGTGGGCAAGGCGACGCTGGGCCGCATCATGGATGTGCTGGGCAACCCGATCGACGAGCGCGGCCCGATCGATCAGTCGCTGACCAGCGCCATCCACCGCAAGGCCCCGGCTTACGACGAGCTGTCGCCTTCGACAGAACTGCTGGAGACTGGCATCAAGGTGATCGACCTGATCTGTCCGTTTGCCAAGGGCGGCAAGGTCGGTCTGTTTGGCGGTGCCGGCGTGGGCAAGACCGTCAACATGATGGAGCTGATCAACAACATCGCCAAGGCGCACTCGGGTCTGTCGGTGTTCGCGGGCGTGGGTGAGCGCACCCGTGAGGGCAACGACTTCTACCACGAGATGATGGAGTCCAAGGTGGTCGTCTCCGACAACCTGGCAGAGTCCAAGGTGGCCATGGTGTACGGACAGATGAACGAGCCGCCTGGCAACCGTTTGCGCGTGGCGCTGACCGGGCTGACCATTGCCGAGTCGTTCCGCGATGAAGGCCGTGATGTGCTGTTCTTCGTGGACAACATCTACCGCTACACGCTGGCCGGTACCGAAGTATCCGCGCTGCTGGGCCGCATGCCTTCCGCCGTGGGTTACCAGCCCACGCTGGCCGAAGAAATGGGCCGCCTGCAGGAGCGCATCACCTCCACCAAGGTGGGCTCGATCACCTCCATTCAAGCCGTGTACGTGACCGCGGACGACCTGACCGACCCGTCGCCGGCGACCACCTTCGCCCACCTGGACGCCACGGTGGTGCTGTCGCGCGACATCGCGGCGCTGGGTATTTATCCGGCGGTGGACCCGCTGGACTCTACCAGCCGTCAGGTCGACCCCAACATCGTGGGTGAGGAACACTACAGCACCACCCGCGCGGTGCAAGCGGTGTTGCAGCGTGACAAAGAGCTGCGCGACATCATCGCCATTCTGGGCATGGATGAGCTGTCGCCCGAAGACAAGCTCGCGGTGGCACGCGCGCGCAAGATTCAGCGCTTCCTGTCGCAGCCCTTCCACGTGGCCGAGGTGTTTACCGGCGCGCCGGGCAAGTATGTGCCGCTGAAAGAGACCATTCGCGGCTTCAAGATGATCGTCAACGGCGAATGCGACCATCTGCCCGAGCAGGCGTTCTACATGGTGGGCACGATCGACGACGCCTTCGAGAAGGCCAAGAAGCTGGCCGGCTGATGCCCGACCCCCGAAGCGCCTGCGGCGCCTCCCCCTCGAGGGGGCGCCTCCGGTGGTCCGGCGTAGCCGGTTCGGTGGCGGCCCCCGATCGTCCGCGTCGCGCAAAGGAGATCTGAGATGAATACCATTCAAGTGGAGGTGGTGAGCGCCGAGGAGTCCATCTTCAGCGGCCCCGCCAAATTCGTGGCCCTGCCGGGCGAGGCGGGCGAGCTGGGTATTCTGCCCGGCCACGTGCCGCTGATCACCCGCATCAAGCCCGGTGCCGTGCGCATCGAAAAGGCCGATGGGGAGGAGGAGTTCGTGTTTGTCGCGGGTGGCATCCTCGAGGTGCAGCCCAAGGTGGTGACGGTGTTGTCCGACACCGCCATCCGCGGCAAAGACCTGGACGAGGCCAAGGCCAGCGAAGCACGCAAAGCGGCTGAAGAAGCGCTCAAGAACGCCAAGAGCGAGGTGGACCTGGCCAAGGCACAGTCGGAGCTGGCCATCATGGCGGCCCAGATTGCTGCCTTGCGCAAATTCCGCCAAAAGCGCTGAACCCCCGTTGGCCCCGGCGCTGCTGGGGTGACCGTGATGCGGCCTGCGCCTCCTGTCGCTTCCGACACCGCCCCCCAGGGCGGTGTTGTCTTTTCGGGCCTTCCGACAGCACCGGGTGCAACGGACGACGACTGGCCGCGTCCTCCTGGCTGGCAGCGCAACGGCCATTGGCAGACGATTGGTGCGGCGCTGTGGGCATGCCGTGGGGGGGCGGCTGCGTGGGGGTGGCAGCGCGAGCGCTGGACCACGCCGGACGGCGACTTCATCGACGTCGATCACATCGTCCCACCGGGGGCGGTGGCGATGCTGGTGCTGTTTCACGGGCTGGAGGGTTCGTCGGCCAGCCACTATGCACAGGCCTTCGCCGCCGAGGCCCAGCGCCGTGGCTGGGCGATCGCCGTGCCGCATTTTCGTGGATGTTCGGGTGAGCCCAACCGTGCGCCGCGGGCCTACCATTCGGGGGATTTCGAGGAAATTGCCTGGATGCTGGCGCGCGTGGCGCAGCGCTGGCCCGACTGGCCCCGGGTCGCAGTGGGGGTGTCGCTGGGCGGCAATGCCCTGTTGCGCTGGTTGCAGGAGGCTGGCGCGGGTGCTGCGGCGTTGGTCCGAGCGGCGGCGGCCATCTCGGCACCGCTGGATCTGGCGGCCGCCGGTGCCGCCATCGACCGCGGCCTCAACCGCGTGCTGTATGCGCGGATGTTTTTGCGCAGCATGCGACGCAAGGCGCGGGAGAAGTGGGCGCGTTTTCCTGGCCTGTTCGACCTGGAGCGGGCATGGGCGGCGCGGACGCTGCGCGCCTTTGACGATGCGTTTACCGCGCCGCTGCACGGGTTTCGCGGTGTGCAGGACTATTGGCAGCGCGCATCGAGCCGGCCCCACCTGCGCGCGGTGCGGGTGCCGACCCTGGTGCTCAATGCGCGCAACGATCCCTTCGTGCCCGGGGCGAGTCTGCCGGACGCGACGGAAGCGGGGCCGTATGTCCAACTGTGGCAGCCCGCCCGGGGCGGGCATGTGGGCTTTGCCGAGCCGCGCGCCCCATGGGATCTGCGGGGCGACGTGGCGGCACTGCCGCAGCGGGTCATGCCGTGGCTGGCGGAGGCGGCGGGCTGGCTCAGTCAGTGACACAATCGCCCACGCAGAGCAGA
>CALEDU010000195.1 GCA_937949455.1 uncultured Tepidimonas sp.
ACGGCAGTCCAGACCGCTCGGGCGCGGCCCCGTTGGCAAAACCGTCGGCCCGCTGACCCTCCTGCGCCGGGGCGACAGGAGACAGCGTTGGCGTGGTAGGCTGCGCCTGCGCACGCCCAGCCTCGCCTTGCGGTGCCACAAGGGTACCAGCCACATTCTCGCGGGCTACGGCATTGCTGGGTCGCGTCGGCGTCACCGGCTGGGCCCGCACCGTCGGCGTCGATTGCGGCGCCGGTGCCACGACAATCGATGAAATGGTCAACATGGCGAAACCCCAACTCGTCAGTGCACAAGGGTCGGATCCCCCGCGCTTATCCCAGTTATCGACTAACTTGAGTCGGACTTTAGGGGGAAATCGCCTGCTTTTCAA
This sequence comes from uncultured Tepidimonas sp., assembly GCA_937949455.1. Classification (GTDB taxonomy): domain Bacteria; phylum Pseudomonadota; class Gammaproteobacteria; order Burkholderiales; family Burkholderiaceae_C; genus Tepidimonas. Next base: position 371 of record CALEDU010000195.1, read on the forward strand.
CCGATCGGCCCCCGGCCTGCCGTGGCATGACGCCAGCGCCGACAGCGGGCCCATCGAATCGGGCTGTGCCCGCAGATGGCCACCGGGACCAAGCCACGTAAAATGACAGCCAATCCGACCCCGGCGCGCCCGCTGCGGCACAGTCCCAGACGGGCGCCCTTCAACCCAAAGGACCCCTGATGGCGACCCCCCTCCCGCTGCACGACCGCGACGGCAAGATCTGGATGGACGGCGAACTCGTCGACTGGCGCGACGCCAAGGTGCATGTACTGACGCACACGCTGCACTACGGTTGCGGCGCCTTCGAGGGTGTGCGCGCCTACAAAACCGAGCAAGGCACGGCGATTTTCCGCCTGCAGGAGCACACCGAGCGTTTGTTCAACAGCGCCAAGATTCTGCGCATGAAGATTCCTTTCAGCGTGCAAGAGGTCAACGAAGCCCAGCGCGCCGTCATCCGCGCCAACGGGCTCGACAGCGGCTACATCCGCCCGCTGACTTGGATTGGATCGGAAAAACTCGGTGTCAGCCCCAAGGGCAATCGTGTGCACCTGATGGTGGCGGCATGGGCCTGGGGTGCCTACCTGGGCGAAGAAGGCATGAAGCGCGGCATCCGCGTCAAGACCTCCAGCCACACGCGCCACCATGTCAACATCACCATGACCCAGGCCAAGGCGGTGTCCAATTACACCAACTCTATCCTGGCCAACATGGAGGCCACCGACGACGGCTACGACGAGGCGCTGCTGCTCGACCCGGCGGGCTTCGTCTCCGAAGGTGCCGGCGAAAACCTCTTCATCGTCAAGAGCGGCGTCATTTACACGCCGGACCTGTCGGCTGGCGCACTCAACGGTATCACGCGCAACACCGTGCTGCACATCGCCAAGGATCTGGGCCTGGAAGTGGTGCAAAAGCGCATCACGCGCGATGAGGTGTACATTGCCGATGAGGCCTTCTTCACTGGCACCGCCGCCGAGGTCACGCCGATCCGCGAACTCGACCGTGTCCCAATCGGCGCGGGTCAGCGCGGCCCGATCACCGAGCGTATCCAGAGCGCCTTTTTCGACATCGTCAACGGCCGCAACCCGAAGTATGCCCAATGGCTGACCCTGGTGTGACGCGCTATGAGCAGCCCGACTTCTACCCCTGTCGTCGTCGAATTGACCGCCCTCGATCTAAATGCGCACGGCGGCGTGATTTGCCCCAGCCCCAAAGCCGGTATGCAGTTGTGGAACAGCCACCCGCGCGTGTTTCTGGATGTGGCCAAAACCGGTGAGGCACGCTGCCCCTATTGCGGGACTGTGTATCGGCTGCGCGCCGGTGAGCAGCCAGGGCACCATGCTTGACGGCGCGCCTGCAGCGTCTGCACATATTGCCCCCCCGTGAGTGGACTTGTCGCGAGCGAAGTGTCGCTCCGTTGGGTCAAACGCCTGGTCACGGCGGGGGCATTTTTGTTGCCAGCACTCAGCCTGTCGGTCCCCTCTGGCTATTCCTGGGGTGCCTTGTGTCTGGTGATGGCCGGCCTGCTGGCGGTGGGCTGTATCCCACGCCAACCCGACGTAAGGGTGGCACCATGGCGCTGGTTGCTCGGGTCGATCGCGCTGATGGGGCTGGTTTGGTTGTTTCGACTGGACCTGCATTGGCACGCCTTGCGTGCGGGGGATTTCGACCGCTTCGCCAAATACCTGCTAGCGCTGATCGCAGCCCCCGCCCTGATGCGGACAGCACCGTCACTGACATGGACGCTGCGCGGCTGCTGGGTGGGCGCTTGGTTGGCAGCTGCCGTAGCCGGCTGGCAAGTACACGCCCTGGGGTTGGAGCGCGCGCACGGATATACCAATGCCATCCAATTTGGTAATGTGGCTGTTTTGCTGGCGCTGTGGAGCGCACTGGCGGCTTGGCGGGCCCAGGCCGGGTGGGAGCGCTGGGCCGCTGGGTTTGCCGTGCTGGCTGGCACCTACGCCTCGCTGCTGTCCGGCGCGCGCGGTGGCTGGTGGGTATTGACGGCTTTGCTGGCCGGGTTGGTGTGGGCCGGGTGGCGGGGGTATTTGCCAAGTGGTCGGGCTTTGCCAGCCGCGTCGAGGCCACGCGCCAGACGCGCTGGAATCCTCGCCGCACTGGCTGCCCTGGCCGTGGGTGGCGGGCTGATCTGGGCTGGCGCTGCTGGGTCGTTTCACCAGCGGCTGCAGGATTTGCAGCGCGATCTGCTGCAGTACCAGCAAGGGGAGGCAGACACCTCGGTGGGCCATCGCCTGGCGCACTGGCGGCTGGCTTGGCAAATGGGATGGGAGCGCCCTGGCTTGGGCTGGAGCGAAGCCGGCTACGAGGGTCGCAAGCGTGAATGGGTAGAAGGCGGGCGGGCCCCCGTCACCGTTCTGCGCCACGGCCATGCCCACCATGAGTGGCTGGATTTGTGGGCCAAGGCGGGCCTGCTGGGGATACTGGCTCTGGCCCTGTTCTACGGGGTGCCAGCTGGCTTTTATGGACGCCAATTGCGCCATCGGTCCCCTGGCAGTGACCGATCGTGGGCCGCTTGGGCAGGGATGATCCTGGTGCTGGCCTACATGGGCTTTGGCATGACGCAGGTCATGTTCGCGCACAACAGCGGCAACCTCGTGTATCTGTTCATGAATCTGGTGTGGACCAGCATGGCCATGCGGCTCAGCACGACGGCGGACGATCGATGACTCCCAGAGCGAGCCCCCAAAATGACGCATCTGCCCTGCGGGTGCTGCATTTCGTCTCGGGTGGTTTTTCTGGCGCGACCCAAGTCGCCATCGATTTGTGTGCAGGCGAGCCGGGCCTGCAAACCCTGCTGGTGCTGCGGCGCAAGCGACGGACACCGAAGCACCGCCTCGACCTGCTGCGCCGCGATGGCATCACGGTGGAGACGGTGCCTGGCTGGCCCCATGTGCTGACCGTATGGAGACTGGCCCGCCTGTGCCGCCAATGGCAACCCGATGTCTTGGTCGCGCATGGATTCAGCGACCATCTGTGGGGCCGCTGGGCGGGCCTGCTGGCGGGTGTGCCGCACCTGGTGCAGGTGGAGCACAACGTGCGGGAACGTTATGGCTGGTGGCGGCTGTGGCAATCGCGCTGGCTGGCTGAACAGACCGATGCACTGGTCGGTGTCTCGGACGCGGTCCGGGATGCGCTGCTGCGGCTGGGCCATCCGCCTGCGCGCTGCGTGACCATCCACAATGGCATCGATCTGTCGCGGTGGTCGGCTGCTCGGCCATGGGACGAACGGGAGGACGCCGTCGTGATGGCGGCCCGGTTTGCCCGACAAAAGAACCACGATGCAGTGATCCGTGCCGCCCGCGAGTTGCTCGATCGTGGCACCCCGATGCGGTTTTACCTGGCGGGCGGCGGCAGCCGCCGCTGGAGGCTGCGCGCCGAACGCCTGGCCGAACGGCTCGGTGTCACGGCGTGGGTGCATTTCCTGGGGCCAGTCGACGATTTGCCCTCCTTTTATGGGCGTGTGCGCTATTGCGTGTTGAGCTCCCACTACGAGGGCTTGGGCTTGTCTTTGATGGAAGGCATGGCCAGCGGCTGCTGCGCGATCGGCTCCGACGTCGAGGGCGTTCGCGAGGTGATCGACCATGGCCGCACGGGCATTTGCGTTCCCCCTGACGACGCCAAAGCGTTGGCAGACGCGTTGACGGTGCTGCGCGCTGACCCCGGCACGGCTCGCGCGCTCGCTCGAGCGGGGCAGGGGGACGTAAAAATGCGTTTTGGTCGCAAACAGATGCAAGAGCGGTATCGGGAACTGCTGGTCCGTCTGGTATCGGGTGACACACCCACCGATCAGGCTGCTCGCCGCCTTCACCTCAAGGGCGGTTGAACGACCCCGCTGGGTACGACCTGTCGGTGCCGGTACCAAGCATTGCGCAAGGAGTAATCGAACTGCAACGACCAACGCCGCCAGCGCTGTGGCCAGCGGCGATCGGGGCGTCCGTCTCGCCAGATGCTGCTGGCCTCGGCGCTCAGCCCGATGTTCACGACCGTCGGTAGCACGCCGAGCACGCGCAGGTCCGCCTCCCACCAATAGCGCACATCGACATCCACGGGTCGACCAAACGGGCGCCGGTGCTGTAACAGTTTGATCGCACCGGCCCGGCTCAGGGCATAGCCGTTGCTCATACTCGGCACGCGGCGGTAGGTCACCAACTGATGCATGCCCGTCAACGGCACGGTAGCGGCCGGCCTCTCGTCGCGCCGGCTGTAGAGCTTGATCAGATCCCAGCGGTCGGGGGGCAATGCCTCAATCGCTGCCACCACGTCGATGAATGCAGCCGTCAATTCGACATCGTCCTCCAGCACGATCAAGGCGGGAGCATTCGAGGCCAACAGATGTTCACAGGCCCGGAGATGGCTGACGTAACAGCCCTTTTCGCCATCGGCGAGCGGGCGGAAAAACTGGCGCTGGTTCAAGGCGGGAGCGTAGAAGCGAGCACGACTGACGTCGTCCAATGCCGACCATATCACCGCCGGCAAGCGTTCGAACGGCAGCCCATGATGGTTCAGCGTCGCCTCCATCGCTTGCCGGCGCTCAAGGTCCCGATCCAGATTGATGTAGATGACCGGCAACATCGTGCTGGCCTGACCCTCACGATACGATGTAAGCCGCTGCCCCGGTGGCCAGCAGCTTGCCATCCGTCCCCAGAAAAGCCATGCGCGTGGAGGCCACACGCGAGCCCAGGCGCAGCACTTCGGCTTCCAAGACAAAGGCCTCGCCGATGCCCGGACGCAGATAGTCGATGCGCAGATCGATCGTGCCCAACTTGGCGAAGCGGTGCAGCCGCTGACCGGGCGGCTCGTCCATGTGACGCGCACCGATCGCAGCCATCACCGCCAGCCCGCCCATCGCGTCCAGCCCGGCGCTGATCACGCCACCGTGGATGCGGTGGTAGGCGAAATGGTCGATCAGCTCCGGTCGCATGCCGATGTGGGCTTGCACCCGGTCGGCAGCAATGTCCGTGATACGCAAGCCCAGCACCGTGTTGAAGACGATCTTCCGCTCGAAGATCTCGCGCACGCCTTCAACGAACTCGGCCTCAAAGGCGACGGGCGCCAGCGGCGGATGGGTCACGCGCGTCACGGTCGGCCCCTGCCCATCACACCCGGCTGAAGTCGGGCGCGCGCTTCTCCAAGAAAGCCGCGAAGGCCTCCTTGGCGGCCGCCTCGCGCAGCATCCGGCCAAAGCTTGCGCCCTCCTCGGCCATGCGCTGCAGCACCGCATCCTGCTGGGCGCCTTTCATCAGGCGCTTGGTCTCCACCAGCGACGACAGGGGCTTGGCGGCCAGCTTGCGTGCGATCTGCTGCGCATAGGCGTTGACCTCGGTCGGCGGCAAGACCTTGTTGACCAGTCCCACCTCCAGCGCCGCCTCGGCGTAGATCGGCTCGCCCAGCAGCAACGCCTCGGCCGCGCGGTGGTAGCCAAACATCTGCGGTGCGATCAGACTGGACGCCCCCTCGGCACACAGGCCCAAATTGACGAACGGCATGGAAAATGCCGCGTTGTCGCCAGCGTATACCAGATCGCAGTGGAACAGCATCGTGGTGCCGATGCCGACTGCCGGCCCGCACACCGCCGCCACCAGCGGCTTGGGGAAGGTGGCGATGCCGCGCAGAAAGCGAAACACCGGGCTGTCGGCGCCGACCGGCGGAGTGTGGAGAAACTCCTCGATGTCGTTGCCCGCCGAAAACATGGCCTCGTTGCCCTGAATGACGGCGACACGCACGGCGGCATCCGTCGCCGAGCGCGCCAGGGCATCGGCCAGCGTCGCATACATGGCGCTGGTCAACGAGTTTTTGCGGGCGGGGCGGTTGAGGGTCAGCGTCAGCACGCCGCCTTCGGTGTGTTCGAGGATGTCGGCCATCGGAGTCTCCTGCTGCATCATACCCGCTCGAAAATGCCGGCAGCGCCCTGCCCCATGCCCACGCACATGGTCACCATGCCGTAGCGCAGCCGGTGGCGGCGCAGCGCATGCACGACGGTGGCGGAGCGGACAGCGCCGGTGGCCCCGAGCGGATGCCCAAGTGCGATCGCGCCGCCCAGCGGATTGACCTTGGCCGGGTCGAGCCCGAGCTGATTCATCACCGCCAGCGACTGCGCGGCGAACGCCTCGTTGAGCTCGATCCAGTCGAGATCGTCTTGCTTCAGGCCTGCGGCCTTCAGCGCCGCCGGGATGGCTTCAATGGGCCCGATGCCCATGATGTGTGGCGGCACTCCGCGCGCGGCGAAGCTGACAAAACGCGCCAGCGGCTGCAGGCCAAAGCGTTGCACCGCAGCCTCGCTGGCCAGGATCAGGGCACCGGCACCATCGGAGGTCTGCGAACTGTTGCCGGCTGTGACGCTACCCAGCCCGGTGGGCGTCAGATCGGCGCGGCGCGGCGTGGCGAACACTGGGCGCAGCTTGGCCAGGGCCTCCAGGGTGGTGTCGGCGCGTGGGCCCTCATCCCGATCGACAGTGCGGCGTTGGATGCCGACTTCGCCCCGGTCCAGGTCCAGCGTGCGCTCCTCCACCTCCACCGGGGTGATCTCGTCGCAGAACTCGCCCGCCTGCTGCGCTCGGATGGCGCGCTGGTGCGACTGCAGCGCGAATTCGTCCTGCGCCTGGCGGGAGACTTTCCACTGCTGCGCCACCTTCTCGGCGGTCAGCCCCATGCCGTAGGCGATGCCGTAGTCGTCCACATCGTCGGTATTGGCAAAGATCGCGGGCGATAGGCTTGGCGTGTTGCCCATCATCGGCACCATGCTCATGCTCTCCACGCCGGCTGCGATCATCACATCGGCCTCGCCAACACGGATGCGGTCAGCCGCCATCTGCACCGCCGACAAGCCAGAGGCGCAAAAGCGGTTGACGGTGATGCCGCCGACGCTTTTGGGAAGGCCGGCCAATAGGGCACCAATGCGCGCGACGTTGAGGCCCTGTTGCGCCTCGGGGATGGCGCAGCCGCAAATCACGTCTTCGATGGCGGCTGGATCCAGCCCCGGCACCTGCGCCACGGCAGCGCGCAGCACATGCGCCAGCAGGTCGTCCGGGCGGGTGTGGCGAAAATAGCCCTTGTGGGACTTGCCGATCGGTGTGCGGGTGGCCGCGACGATGTAGGCGTCTTGTCGGGTTTTCATGTCGGGTATCTCCGCGGGTTCAGTTGCGCAGGGGCTTGCCACTGTCGAGCAAGGCCATGATGCGCGCCTGCGTCTTGGGTTGGACGATGAGGGCGCAAAACGCCTCGCGCTCTAGCTTCATGAGGTATTCCTCCGTCACCAGGGTGCCGGCTTCGACGTCGCCACCGGTGACCACATGGGCAATGCGGCTGGCGATATGGAAGTCATAGGCGGTGATGAAGCCACCGTCGCGCATATTGACCAGCGAGCCCAGGATGGTGGCCTTGCCCGAGCGGCCGGCGACGGGGAAGCGGCGCTGCAGCGGCGGCCGGTAGCCGCTCGTGGCCAAGGCCTGCGCCTCGCGCACGGCGACGAACAGCAGTTCATCACGGTGCGGCACGATCACGTCGCTGTCGAGCAGGTAGCCGAGTTTGCGGCTTTCCAGCGCGCTGGTGCCTACCGTGGCCATCGCCGCGGCCTTGAAGCCCTCGGTCAAAAACGGCAGCAAGTCGATGCCAGTGCTGGCACGGGCATTTTCCGCCGCGCGTCGGGCCACATAGGTCAGCCCGCCAGCACCCGGGATCAAGCCAACGCCAACTTCTACCAACCCCATGTAACTTTCCATATGCGCGACGCGACGAGCGCAATGCACCGCCAGTTCGCAGCCGCCGCCCAGGGCCATGCCGCGCACCGCAGCCACCGTCGGCACCTGGGCGTAGCGCAGCCGCAGCATGACACGCTGCATCTCGGCCTCCACCGACTCGATGGCTTGCACGCCCATGGCAGCAAACGCCGGCAGCGTGGCTTGTAGGTCGGCGCCGACCGAAAACGGCTCGTCGCCCGACCACACCACCAGGCCCGCAAAGCGGGCCTCGGCCTCCTCGACCGCGCGATCCAGCCCTTCCACCACGGCCGGACTAATGGCGTGCATCTTGGTCTTGAGGCTGGCGATCAGCACGTCGTCCAGCCCGGCGCGCGGCAGCGTCCACAGGCGGATCGCGTCGTCCTCATAGACAGTTGCACCGTCGGTGCGCCAGTCCGGCCCGCCTTCGCCAAAGACGCGTTCGCGATAGAGCTGGCGCGCGTGCACCGGCAGCGTGCGCGGCGGCTCGAAGCGGCCGGTGGCCGGGTTCCACGACCCTTCCGGCTGGTGCACGCCGCCACGCTCGGCTACCGGGCCCTCGAACACCCAGGCCGGCAGCGGCACCGAGCACAGCGCGCGGCCGGCATCGATGTCCTCCTGCACCATGCGCGCCACCTCCAGCCAGCCGGCCTGCTGCCACAGCTCGAACGGCCCCTGCTGCATGCCGAAGCCCCAGCGCATCGCCTGATCGACGTCGCGCGCCGTCTCGGCGATCGACTGCAGGTGTAGCGCGGCATAGTGGAAGCCGTTGCGCAGGATGGCCCACAGGAAGCGGCCCTGCGGCCCCTCGGTACCGCGCAGCAGCTTCAGGCGCTCGGGCGCGGGTTTTTTTAGCATGCGGCCATAGACTTCATCGGCTTTGGTGCCAGCGGGCACATAGTCGCCGCTGGCCAGGTCGAAGCGCAACACATCGCGCCCGACCTTCTTGTAGAAGCCCGCCTTCGTCTTCTGCCCCAGGTGGCCCTTGTCCAGCAGCGCCTGCAATACCTTGGGCGTGGCAAACGTCGGGTAG
>CALEDU010000196.1 GCA_937949455.1 uncultured Tepidimonas sp.
GGGCGGCAGTCCACCAGGCGCGCCTTCTCGGCTCCATAGGCCAGGGCGCGTTTCGGGATCGCGTCGTAGTCCGGCTCGTCGGGCTGGCCCAGGTTGGCCGTGTAGGCGTAGGGGATGGCGCCCTTTTGGCGCATCCACAACAGGGCCGCGCTGGTGTCGAGGCCGCCGGAAAATGCGATGCCGACCTTCTGGCCGACGGGCAGGCTTTGCAGGATGGTGGACATGGCCGTGCAACGTTGGGGATAGCGGTGAGAGGGCGTCAGCCGAAGTGGCAAATGTAGTGATAGGGTTCGCTGTCGACGCGGATCTGGAAGCTGGACTGGCCCGGCACGGCAAAGCGCTCGCCGGGGCCGTAGCGCCGCCACTGGCTGTCGCCGGGCAGCAGCACCTCGCAGTGCCCGCCCACACCTTCCATGATTTCCGGCGCGCCGGTGTTGAAGGTCAGGGTGGACGGCAGAATGACCCCGACCGACTTGCGACTGCCGTCGGCGAGTGTCAGACTGTGGCTGACGCACTTGCCGTCGAAATAAACGTTGGCACGGGTGGAGACGGCCGCGCCACTGAGGGTGTCGGTGATGGCGTTCATGATGTGTCGATTGTAGGCGCTGCACCCCAGCGCCTTGGCGAGCTGGGGGCGTGACACGCAGCGGAGCCGGGCGTGTGCGCTGGCGACTCAGCAGCGGCGTTGCCAGCCTTCGGGGTCGAAGCCCACCGTCACCGCGTCGCCCCATTCCACCACCGGCCGGCGGATCACGCTGGGCTGGGCCAACATCAGGGCCCGGGCGCTGGCCGCATCGGTCACACCCGCTCGGGTGGCGTCGTCGAGCTGGCGCCAGGTGGTGCCGCGGCGGTTGAGCAGCGTCTCCCAACCCAGGGCTGCCAGCCAGGCGTCGAGCCGCTGCGTGGGCACGCCCAGCTTTTTGAAATCGTGGAATGTGTGATCGACGCCCTGTGCCGTGAGCCAGGCGCGGGCTTTCTTCACGGTTGCACAGTTCGGAATACCGTAGACATGAACCATGGATGGCATCGTAGCGCAAGGGCTTGCACTCAGCGATATGTGCGCACAGTCGGAGGCGAGCTTGGCACAATGCGGCTTTCCGCGCGCATGGCCGACCCAATGACTGATACCCCCTTCGATCCCGCACTGCTGCCGCCCGACGCCACCGCGTCGCTGGCCCACTGGCTCGGCCATTTGGAGCGGCTGCATGGGCAGCGCATCACGTTGGGGCTGGAGCGGGTGCAGACCGTCGCCCGTCGGCTGGGCGATGGCGTGCAGCCGCGCTGTCCCGTCATCACCGTGGCGGGCACCAATGGCAAGGGGTCCACCTGCGCAATGTTGGAAGCCATCTACCGCCAGGCGGGCTACCGCACGGGGCTCTACACCTCGCCGCATCTGGTGCATTTCGAGGAGCGCGCCCGGCTAGACGGCATGCCGATGGCAGCGGCCGACCTGGTGCCGTCCTTCGCTGCGGTAGAGGCGGCGCGCACCGCAGGCGAGCCCGTCGCGCTCAGTTACTTCGAATTCACCACCCTGGCGCTGGTGCATGCGTTACTGGCGCGCCGCCCCGACGTGTTGATCCTGGAAGTGGGCATGGGCGGGCGGCTGGATGCCGTCAACCTGTGGGATGCGGACTGCGCCGTCATCACCAGCGTCGATCTGGATCACATGGCGTATCTGGGGCCTGACCGCGAGGCGATCGGCTACGAGAAGGCCGGCATCGTGCGCACCGGCCGCCCGGCCGTGGTGTCCGACCCCGCGCCGCCGTACAGCGTGATCGATCGTGCCACCGAAGTGGGGGCGGACCTTTGGCTGGCGGGGCGCGATTTTCGCCACACCGGTGATCGGCAGCAGTGGAACTGGCAGGGCCGGGCGCGCCGCTACAGTGGTCTGGCCTATCCGGCCCTGCGTGGGGTCAACCAATTGGTCAATGCCGCCGGCGTGCTGGCGGTGTTGGAGGCCTTACACCCCCGCCTGCCAGTGTCGGCGCAAGCGTTGCGGCAGGGCTTGGCATTGGTGGAGTGGGTCGGACGTTTCCAGATCGTGCCGGGGCAGCCGGTGCTTGTGCTGGACGTGGCGCACAATCCGCACGCGGCCGCGTCCTTGGCCGAAAATTTGGACGCGATGGGCTTTTACCCGCAGACGCAGGCGGTGTTTGGTGCCATGGCGGACAAGGACGTGCGGCCGATGCTCGAACGGCTCGATGCGCTGATCGACGCGTGGCATTTTTGCGATTTGCCCACCGCGCGTGCGGCCCGTGCTGCCGATCTGCAGGGGCTGTGGCAGGCCGCTACGCGGCGACGCGACGCCACGACGGCCGTGCACCCAGACCCCGCTGTCGCTTTGCGTGCTGCGGTCGCGGGGGCGGACCCCGCTGGTAGAATTGTGGTTTTTGGATCTTTCTACACGGTGGGTGGCGTGCTACAACAAGGGTTGCCGCGCCTGGGTGCCAAGCACCTGCAGGGCTGACGCATGTTCCAACTCCGCTCTGGCTCCAGCCCGTCGTCCGCCTCGGCAGGGGGTGGGCGACAACCTCCGCCGCCATCGATCGAAACACTGCGCCGGCGCGCCCGCCATCGGCTGATCGGGGCGGCCGTGCTGGTCATCGCTGCCGTGATCACCTTGCCATGGCTGCTGGAGGCGCAACCACGGCCCATCCCCGTGGATATTGAGATCGATATCCCTGCGCGGCAGTCCGCTGTACCGCTGGAGTCGCCCGCCGGCTACACGGGCACAGTGCCACGGTCCGCCGAGACGCAGGCAGTGGAGTCAGCGCCAAGCATGACCGTGACGCCTCCCGCACCGGCAGCGGCCCTGCGCCCGGCAGCCACTGCCGAAGATGATGCCGCGCAGCCTTCGCCTGCCCCGGCCTCCGCACCTGCGCCAACCGTTGTTTCGGCGCCAACGTCCCCCGCCGTGCGTGCAGACGCCGAGGCCAAAGTCCGGCTGATCGTGCAGGTGGGGGCGTTTGCCGAGGCTGCGCGCGCGCAGGAGGTGCGCCGCCGCCTCGAGCGCGCCGGGCTCAAGACCTACACCCATGTGGCGGATACCCCTGAAGGCAAGCGTATCCGGGTACGCCTCGGGCCCTTCGATACGCGGGCCGAGGCGGAAAAAGTGGCCGAGAAGGTCAAGGGTCTGGGCTTGCCTGCGGCGGTGTTGACGCTGTGACCCATGGCCGCAGTGGATGTCATTCTGCTGGCGGTGCTTGCGGCATCGGTGGTGCTCGGTTGTTGGCGGGGCCTGCTGTATGAGGTGCTGTCCGTGCTGGCCTGGGTGGTGGCCTTCGTCGTCGCCCAGCGCTGGGCGTCAGAGGCGGCGGCGTGGTTGCCGTCGGCCGACTGGAGCGACCCTCTGCGGCATGCCGCAGGGTTTGTCGTGTTGTTCGTGGCCACAGCGTTTGCTGGGGGGTTGGTGGCCTGGTGGGTCAGACAGGGGGTGCAGTCGATCGGTTTGCGGCCCATCGACCGTGTGTTGGGTGGGGTTTTCGGGGTGTTACGCGGCGTCCTCTTGCTGATGGCGGCCACGTTGCTGGTTCACCTGAGCCCTTGGAAGGACAGTCTGGCCTGGCGCGAGGCGCAGGGGCCGCAGTGGCTAGGGCAAGGGCTGCAGGTCATCAAAGCGCTGGTGCCGGCCCCGATGGCGGCGTATTTTCCGTAGTTCGAGGATAACGACATGTGTGGCATCGTTGGCGTAGTCAGCGCCCAGCCGGTCAATCAGCTCATCTATGACGCCTTGCTGCTGCTGCAGCACCGCGGGCAAGATGCGGCGGGCATCGTGACGCAGTTGGGGCATAAGTTTTTCATGCACAAAGCCAAAGGCATGGTGCGCGACGTGTTTCGCACGCGCAACATGCGGGCCCTGCCGGGCAACTGCGGGCTGGGTCAGGTGCGCTACCCCACGGCTGGCAATGCCGCCAGCGAGGAAGAAGCCCAGCCCTTTTATGTCAATGCGCCGTTCGGCTTGGTGCTGGCGCACAACGGCAACCTCACCAACGCCCATGCACTCAAGGAGGAACTGGCCCGTCTCGACCACCGCCACATCAACACCGAAAGCGACTCCGAGGTGCTGCTCAATGTGCTGGCGCACGAGTTGGAGCGTGCCACCCGGGGCGTGCCCTTGCAGATCGACGACCTCTTTGCAGCCGTCTCGGCCGTGCATCGCCGCGTGCGGGGCAGTTACGCGGTGGTGGCGCTGGTCGCAGGTCACGGCATGCTGGTGTTTCGCGACCCATTTGGCATCCGGCCGCTGTGCATCGGCCGCAGCCCAGACGGTACGGTGATGGCGGCCAGCGAATCGGTGGCTTTGGAAGGCACCGGCCATCGCTTCGAGCGCGATGTCGTGCCGGGCGAGGCGATCTTCGTCACGCTGGACGGCCAGATCCACGCGCGCCAGTGTGCCGAGGCGCCGCGCCACCATCCGTGCATCTTCGAGTATGTCTACCTGGCCCGGCCCGATTCGGTGATCGACGGCATTTCGGTCTATCAGGCACGGCTCAACATGGGCGAGACGCTGGCCACGCGCGTCGTCTCCACCGTTGCGCCGTCGGAGATCGACGTCGTCATCCCGATCCCTGAGTCAAGCCGGCCGGCGGCGATGGAGGTGGCACGGCTGATCGGCCGCCCCTATCGCGAGGGTTTTGTGAAGAACCGCTACGTCGGCCGCACCTTCATCATGCCGGGGCAGGCGGTGCGCAAAAAATCGGTGCGCCAAAAGCTCAAC
>CALEDU010000197.1 GCA_937949455.1 uncultured Tepidimonas sp.
TCCCCGTCGTGCGCGCCGCCGCGCCACAGCTCGTCCAGCGCGTCAGCGATGGCCTCGTCCAGGCCATAGTCGCGACTTTCCTCGAACGGGCGCCAGCGGATCTCTACCGGGTAGGTGCGACCGCTGACGTGAATGATGGGCGCCGGCCCAGCCGCCGTGGCAAAGTGCTGCGCGAAGCGCTCGGCGTCGATCGTGGCCGAGGTGATGATGAGCTTCAGATCCGGGCGCTTTGGCAGCAGTTGCTTCAGGTAGCCGAGCAGGAAGTCGATGTTGAGGCTGCGCTCGTGCGCCTCGTCGATGATCAACGTGTCGTAGGCACGCAGCAGCGGATCGCGTTGCGTCTCGGCGAGCAAAAGACCATCGGTCATCAGCTTGATCGCCGCGCCCGGCTGCAGCCGGTCATGGAAGCGGATCTGGTAGCCGACCAGCACGCCGAGCTCGGTCTGCGTCTCTTCCGCGATGCGCGCCGCCACCGACGTGGCCGCCAGCCGCCGCGGCTGCGTGTGACCGATTAGCGGCCGCCGCCGCCCCGGTTGCGGCTGCCAACCCACGCCACCGCCGCGGCCCATCGCCAGCGCGATCTTGGGCAGCTGCGTGGTCTTGCCCGAGCCAGTCTCCCCGCTGACGATGACGACCGGATGGGCGCGCAGCGCGGCCTCGATCTCGTCGCGCCGGGCGGACACCGGCAACAATTCCGGAAACGCGATCACCGGCATCCGCGCCGGCTGGTGGCACACTTCGTTTTGCGGCATGACCGCGTGATTATCCCGATCCCGAACGCCCCTGTCGCCGCCTCCCCTGCGGCCGCCCGCTTCTCACCCGATGTCCACCGTCTTCCATTTCACCTTCGTGCCCTGGTTTCGGTCGGTGGCACCGTACATCCACAAGTTTCGCAACCAGACTTTCGTGGTCGGTGTGCCCGGCGAGGCCATCGCTGCGGGCAAGCTGCCCAATTTGGTGCAGGACCTCGCGCTCATCCAAAGCATGGGGGTTCGCGTCGTGCTGGTGCACGGCTTTCGACCGCAGGTCGACGAACAACTGCGCGCCAAAGGGCACGCTGCCCGCTTCCACCGCGGCATACGCATTACCGACGGCATCACCCTGGACTGTGCGCAGGAGGCCGCGGGCCAACTGCGCTACGAAATCGAGGCCGCCTTCAGCATGGGGCTGCCCAACACGCCCATGGCGGGGGCCACCGTGCGCGTCATTTCAGGCAACTTCATCACGGCGCGGCCGGTGGGCATCCTCGATGGCATTGATTTTCAGCATTCGGGGCTGGTGCGTAAGGTGGACGCAGCGGGCATCGTGCGCGCGCTGGACATGGGGGCGCTGGTGCTGCTGTCTCCATTCGGTTTTTCGCTCACAGGAGAGGCGTTCAACCTCAGCATGGAGGAGGTAGCCACCAGCGTTGCAGTCGCGCTGCAGGCCGACAAGCTCATTTTCGTCACCGAAATCCCGGGCATCCGTGTTCGGCCCTTCGATCCGCCGGGCGAGGACAACCCCATCGACACCGAGCTGCCACTGGCCGATGCCGAGCGCATCCTCGCCGAGGGACCGCAGCCGGCGCAGCCCAGCGATCCGGGGTTTTACCTGCAATACTGCGTGCGGGCTTGCAAGGGCGGCGTAGAGCGCAGTCACATCATCCCCTTTGCGGTGGACGGCTCGCTGCTGCTGGAGGTGTATGTGCACGACGGCATCGGCACCATGGTCGTGGACGAGAAGCTAGAGAGCCTGCGCGAGGCCAACGCCGACGACGTTGGCGGCATCCTGCAACTGATCGAACCGTTCGAAAAGGACGGCACGCTGGTCAAACGCAGCCGCACCGAGATCGAACGCGACATTGCCAACTACACCATCATCGAACACGATGGGGTGATCTTTGGCTGCGCGGCGCTCT
Organism: uncultured Tepidimonas sp.; assembly: GCA_937949455.1. GTDB lineage: Bacteria > Pseudomonadota > Gammaproteobacteria > Burkholderiales > Burkholderiaceae_C > Tepidimonas. The sequence goes on from CALEDU010000197.1 coordinate 1,898, forward strand.
ACCCCTATCCCGAAGCCCGCACGGGCGAGATGGCGTCGCTGACCGTCTCTCCGCAGGCGCAGGGCCAAGGCGACGGCGAACGGCTGCTCAAGCGTATCGAGCAACGCGCGCGACTGATGGGGCTGGAGAGCATCTTCGTGCTCACCACCCGCACCATGCACTGGTTCCTCAAACGCGGCTTTCAGCCCGTACCGCCCGATTGGCTGCCCGAAGCGCGCAAACGCAGCTATAACTGGGACCGGCGCAGCCAGGTGCTGGTCAAGCGTCTTGTCTGAGCCGGCTGGCTGGCCCCATATTTGCGCTCAGCATGGCAGAAAAAGCGAAACCGCCCCACGGGGCGGTCCACTGACAGTCGGACAGACAGTCCGACTGGCTCGATGTTCAGGCACCGGCGCATGCGCCGGTACGCCACGGCATCACTGCTTCTGCTCAGCAGGCTTTTGCTCGCCCGCCGGCTGTTGCGCGGGCTGCTGAGCCTGGTCGGCAGCAGGCGGCTGGGCTTGGTCGCCAGCGGGCTGCTGGGCCGGCTGCTGGGCATTGTCAGCAGGTGCGGCCGCCGGAGCAGGCGCGGGGGCGGGGGTGGGGGCTTCTTCCTTCTTGCCGCAGGCAGCCAGGCTGGCAGCGGCAATCAATGCAGCGATCAGAGCGGTTTTGTTCATCTGGGTCGATTCCAAATCGGGGGACACCGGGAGTCTGTATTTGCTCACGCATCGTCCCGCCGGTACGGGTACGACTGCGGCCTGTGTGCACCCATCAGACATCGTCTGCGCACCAGGAACGTTCATTATGAACCAACCTAGGGTTTACCCTTGTAAGCAATCGTAACTTTTACAACGAAATGCTCTGAACGCGCCCATCAGCGCACACCACGCAGCCAGCCGGCCTCGAACCACTGCGCCAGCATGGCGCGGGCATCGTCGCTGGCGCGTCGCACCTCATCGGCCGACAGCGTGCGCACATCGGCCAGCCGGCGCATCAGACGGGCATCGCGCCCGCGCGCAATCAGCGCCTCGCCATTGATGAAGACATGGCGCTCGTCATAAGCCATGCGGGTGCGCCGGTCCAGCGCGACGGCGCCGGGCGTCCAGGGGGCTTGAGCCGGCTCGAACCACACATGCGGTTTGGGCTCGGTCAACACCTCACCCAGGGCACAGGCCAACGCCCGCTCGTCCGCCACCAAGCGGTCCAGGCCCTCGCGCGCAAAGGCCAGCAAAGCGGTCGGGATGCGCGCGGGCTCGGCTGTGGCGGGCTGGCGCGGATCGCGGTACCAGACGTCATCCTCATGCTCGTCGGCCAGCCGCTGCACCAGTTCGGCCACCAACCCCCCGCGCTGCGGCACCCGAAATCCAATGGAGTAGGTCATGCAGTCGTCGCCCTCGGCCACACCATCGTGGGCCCACCGTGGTGGCAGGTAGAGCATGTCACCAGGCTCCAGCACCCACTCCTGTTCCGGCTCGAAGCGCTGCAAAATCTTGCACGGCAGATCGGGCCGCAGCGTCAAATCCCGTTGCTGGCCAATGCGCCAGCGGCGCCGTCCATTGGCCTGTAGCAGAAAAACATCGTAACTGTCGTAGTGCGGCCCCACCCCACCACCGTCGCTGGCCCAGGAGATCATCACATCGTCTAGCCGGACATCGGGCACGAAGCGAAACTGCTGCATCAATGCATGTACCCCGTCGTGGTGCAAATCCACGCCTTGCACCAGCAGGGTCCAGCCGGGACGCCGCAGCGGCGGCAGCGCGCGCTCGCCCCGCCGTGCGCGGAGATCGAACGGGCCATGCCGAAGCCGCCAGGTCTGGGTGGGGTCGCCGGCGTCGGGGTGCTGCTCGATCACGCGCGACTCCACATCCTGGCGCGCGGCCAGCGCAAACAACTCGGCTCGCGACAGCAGTGCTCGAAAACCTGGCACTGCCTGCCGGATCAACAGCGGGCGGCGCTGCCAATGTCGGCGCATGAATTGCTCGGGCGTCAGCCCACCCAGCAGCGGGGTCGGCTCGGTGGGCTGGGGCCAAGGGAACGCCAGGGCGCTGGAAGCGATGGGTCGTCTCATGGGACAATTGTCCGATGAAAATCGCACCCCCCTGCGTGGTCAGCCTGAGCTGGACCCTGAAGGACACTTTGGGCGACATGCTCGACGCCTCGGACGAGCCGGTGGAGTTTTTGGTGGGTGGCCACGACCTGTTGGCCAGCATCGAGCAGGCCCTGATCGGCCGCGGCCCTGGCGAGCGTATGGAACTTCACCTAGAGCCCAAGGACGCCTTTGGCGACTTCGATGACCTATTGATCTATCTGGAGCCGCGCTCGGCTTTTCCGGCTGAGCTGGAGGTGGGCATGGCCTTCGAAGGTCTGCCCCCGGGTTGCACGCCAGGCGCGCCGCGCGATCGGCTCTACTTCGTCAGCGAAATCTATCCTGAGCGCGTGGTGCTGGATGCCAACCACCCCCTGGCCGGCATGGCCCTGCGGCTGACGCTGCGGGTGCACGATGTGCGCGAAGCGACACTGGATGAGGTCGGGCGCGGCAGCACCGGCACGGGCTTTTTCCAGGTGCATTTACGCGATTGACGGCGCGATCGACCGCCCCGGTCGCCCCGGGTGCGGAATGCGAGCGCATCATGCGCGGCCGGTGGAGCCGTAGCCACCCTCGCCACGCGCCGTTGCCTCGGCAAACGCCTCGACGACACGAAACTGCGCCTGCACCACCGGCACGATGACCAGCTGCGCGATGCGCTCCAGCGGCTCGATGGTAAACGGCGCGGGGCCGCGGTTCCAGGCGCTGACCATGAGCTGCCCCTGGTAGTCGCTGTCGATCAGTCCGACCAAATTGCCCAGTACCAGACCATGCTTGTGGCCCAGTCCAGAGCGCGGCAGGATGAGCGCCGCGTACCCGGGGTCGGCCAAGTGGATGGACAGCCCGGTGGGTACCAGCTCACATGCGCCGCACGCCAAGGTCAGCGGCGCGTCCAGACAGGCGCGCAGGTCCAGTCCTGCGCTGCCTGGCGTGGCATAGGCGGGCGGCTGCGCCTTGAGCCGCTCATCCAAAATGCGGAGTTCGACCTCCATGGTGGCGATGCTCCCAGAGATCAAGGTTTGCCGCCACTCTGCATGGAACGCTTGAGCGCTTCCATCGGATCTTCCTCGGCGGCCTTGCCATCCGCGGGGGGCTGCAAAGCTCCGTCTGAGGGTGTGTCATCACCCTGCGGGGCTGATTCACCGTCGCCCGCTTCCTTGTCCTGTGCCCAGGGGTCATCGCTGTCCGGGTCGCCCACTTGCATATCCATCAATTGCTGCTGAACCGCCTCTGCGTCGCCTTGCACCGCTTTGGTGATGCTGCCGGTGACCAGTTCCGGCCGCGCCAAGAGGAGCGCCACCATGATCAGCTGCAGCACGATAAAGGCGACTGCTCCCTTGTAAATCTGCGGTGTGGTGACGGCACCGATGCGCTTGCCCGTGACGACGTCGGTGTAGTCCTCCCGCGCCGCCACACTGCGCAGATAAAACAGCGCAAAGCCAAACGGCGGCGTCAGGAACGAGGTCTGCAGGTTCATCGCCAGGATCACGCCGAACCAGATCAGGTCGATGCCCATTTTTTCCGCCACCGGTGCCAGCAGCGGGATGACGATGAAGGCGATCTCGAAGAAATCGATGAAGAAACCGAGCACGAACACCAGCAGGTTGACCACCAGCAGGAATCCCAGCGCTCCACCCGGTAATTTGTCGAACAGATGCTCGACCCAGATATGGCCGTCGGCGGCGTTGAAGGTGAAGCTGAAAACCGTGGAGCCGATCAGGATGAATAGCACGAAGATCGACAGCTTGGTGCTGTTCTCGAGCGCCTGACGCACGATAGACCACGACAACCGGCGCTTGAGCCCCGCCATGATTAGCGCGCCCACTGCCCCCATCGCGCCACCCTCGGTTGGCGTCGCCACCCCAAGGAAAATGGTGCCCAGCACCAGAAAAATCAGCACCAGCGGCGGGATCAGCACGAAGGTCACCTGCTCCGCCAGGCGCGACAATAAGCCCAGCCGCAACAGTCGATTGAGTGCTGCCAACACCAGCGCCAACAA
>CALEDU010000198.1 GCA_937949455.1 uncultured Tepidimonas sp.
CAAGCCGTGCTCGCGCCAGGTGCGGTCCACGATTCCTGAAAAGGGCGTGGGCAGGTGGTCAAAGCGCAGCCACATCAGGTAGGCGTCATACTCCAATCGGCTGCGTTCAGACAATCGTTGCACCAGCCGGTTGCCCAGCCGCGCGTACTCGAAGTTGGCGTCGAGATCGAACTTTGTGGCGTACTGACCCGGGTTACGCGGATCGTTGCGGAAGGTGTTCAGCGGCAGTGTGCTGGACAGCTCGTCGCGCGTGCGGCCCAGGTGCAGATACAGCCGGTTGCTCAAGCCGCCCTGCAGGTCCCGGCCCCAGTTGGCGCTCACCCGGTGGGCCTCGGAGACATCGTGCCGACGGTAGCCTCCGGTGTGAAAGCTCGACGCCGAGACGTACACATCGTCGCGCTCACTGGCCGCGCCGAACTGGTATTGCAGCTGGTGGTGGCCGAACGAACCGAGCGTCACCCGCAGGCCGTGCCCTTCGAAGCTGCGTCCGGTGCGTGAGACGAGATTGATCGCGCCGCCGGTGGCCAGCGCACCGAATCGCAGACTGTTGGGGCCGCGGTAGACCTCCACGTAGTCGGCGGCCAGCATGTCCATGATGGCGTTGGTGATGCCGGCCTCGGTGCGCCCCAGCGGCACGCCGTCCTGATAAGCGCGAATGCCGCGGCCGTTGCGCGGCCCCTCGGTGGCGATGTCCGTGCCGCGGATGGAATAAAGCCCGCTGTTGGAGTCAGTGCGGGCAAAAGCGTGGATGCCCGGCGTCAGCGCAAAGGCGTCCTCGAGATTGGTGAGCCGCTTGTCTTCCCAAGTGCGGGTGTCCACCACGGTTTCCGCGCCGGGGCGGCGCATGAAGCGCTGGCGCTGCACCCGGTAGTCGGGCACGTCGTCCACCACCGGGTCGGCGATGACGCGGATCTCGCCCAGGGTGCCTTGCGTGGCTGGGGCGGCCGGGGCAGCCGGGCCAGTGGCGGGCTGGCTCCAGCCGAATAAAGGAAAGGCGGCCAGCACGGCGGCGGCCGCAGGGTGAAAGCGCATGGATTTCTCCTGAAGTTCACACCGAACGCCCGCGGACCTTTTGGTGTCGGCGCGGGCAGGTACTAAAAAAGATGAGCGTCAGGAGAGGGCGGGCGGACCGCGCGCCGGCAGCGGCGGCTGGCAGTGCGTGCTGCAGCTGCGCGATGCTGGTGGCTGCGGCAGTGCGCCGGTGGCCGGGGCAACGAGCACCGCCGCAGTCGGAGGCAGCGGCGCGCCACCGCAGCCGCACAGCGGGCAATCCAGGCCGTGGCCGGAGGCGCTTTCCTCGCCGTCGCCGCCGCTGGTGACCAGTTTGACCGATGTGCCCGAGCAGACCAGCTGCAGTCCGTCGGGATTGACAAGCGGGGCGGCCACCGCGACCCCCAGCGCGAACATGAGCCACACCAGCACGAGGCGGATGAAAGGCTTGCTGTCACGCAACTGTTGCATGGCTCTCATCATACACAGATTTCCCACTAGCCCGCAGGCGCGGTTGCAAAGGTGGGTTTGACAGGCCGAGGCAGCTCAAAGGCACGGCGGCGGGCGTCGCTTACGCCGAGCGGCCAACGCGGCGGGCAAGTCGGTGCCGCATTCTCACGCGGCGACTCTCCTGGATCGATCGCTGTAGGCCATCGCCGCGAACGGGTTCGTAGCTTCCCGCCGCTGCCGTATGTTTCGGCCGCGTTCAGACTTGATGTTGCGCAGGGCCAGCCAGGTGAGCTGGGTGGCGGCATCGCGCTGAACCCTGCATCGACCACAACGATCCAAACCCCTGGGCTCTGGATCGAAGTGCTACGAAACTGGGGATAGCGCACCGAGGCACACACCAGTAAATAACGCCCACTCGCGGGGCGTCCTCGGAGCGAGCCAAGCTGTACAGACCAGACTCGTCAGGCAGTCAAAAATGCCGCTCTTCCAGAAGAAAATCGAGAAAAGTGCGGGTGACCGGGGTGAGTTGTCGGCCGGCCGGATAGACGGCGTACCACTGGCGCAGGATGGGAAAGCCCTCTACCTCTAAGATGGCGAATTGGCCGGGCGGGTGCAACGCCAGCGAATGGCGCGATAGGACCGAGATGCCCAGCCCGGCCAGGATGGCCTGTTTGATTGCCTCGTTGGCGCCGAGCTCCATGCGCACCCGGAGTCGCAGGCCCCGTTCGTCGAAGCACCGCTCCACCGCTTTGCGCGTACCCGAGCCGGCCTCGCGCATGAGCCAGGGCTCGCTGGCCAGACGCTCGAGCGGGATGGCGTGCTGGCCGGCGAGCGGGTGATCCGGTGGGGCGACAACCACCAGCGGATTTTCCATGAAGGGTTGCGCAATGACGTCCAATCCTTCCGGCGGTTGCCCGAGAAAATAGAGGTCTTGCAGATTGTCGGCGATGGCGGCGAGCACACGCTCGCGGTTGGTCACCGACAGCGCCACCTCGATGCCGGGATAGCGTTTGGCAAAAGCGCCGAGCAGGCGCGGCGCAAAATAGGAGGCGGTGGTGATGACCATGAGCTTGAGCCGTCCCTTCTTCAGGCCCTGCTGTTCGGCCACCGACATCTCGAAGCGGTCGAGGATGGCGAAGACCTCGCGTGATGCCTGCGCGAGTTCCCGGCCCGCCTCGGTCAGGTAGATCTTCTTGCCCACCTGCTCGCACAGCGGAGTGTTCACCGCATCGGTGAGCTTTTTCATTTGCATGGACACGGTCGGCTGGGTCAGGTGCAACTCCTCTGCCGCACGGGTGAAGCTGCCCAGGCGGGCGATGGCCTCGAAGATTTCGAGCTGTCGGAAGGTGGTGTGGCGCATTCCGTAAACGGAGGACGGATGACAAAGGACGGGCAGGTAAACGCTGAAAAGTGCGGG
>CALEDU010000199.1 GCA_937949455.1 uncultured Tepidimonas sp.
TCGTGGCCGGTCGGTGGTAAACCTCTTCGGGCGTGCCAAACTGCTCCATACGGCCAGCGTTCATCACCATGACGCGCTGCGCCAGCGTCATCGCCTCGACCTGGTCATGCGTGACGAACAGGCTGGTGACACCCAACTCACTGTGCAGTTTTTGGATCTCCAGCCGGGTCTGCACGCGCAGTTTGGCGTCCTGGTTGGACAGCGGCTCGTCGAACAAGAAGACCTGGGGCTGGCGCACGATGGCGCGGCCCATGGCCACGCGCTGGCGCTGGCCGCCAGAGAGCTGCCGTGGCTTGCGTCCCAGCAGTGGCTCCAGCTCCAGGATCCGCGCGGCTTGCTCGACGCGCTGGCGAATCTCATCCTTGGGCACGCCACGCAGCTTCAAGCCATAGGCCATATTGTCGAACACCGACATGTGTGGATAGAGCGCGTAGTTTTGGAACACCATGGCGATGTCGCGCTGTGCGGGCTCCAGTTCGTTGACGATGCGCGCGCCGATGCGGATGGTGCCGTCGCTGACGGTCTCCAGCCCCGCCACCATGCGCAGCAGGGTCGATTTGCCGCAACCAGACGGGCCGACGATGACGACGAACTCGCCATCGTGAACCTCGGCGCTCAGGCCGTGAATGGCCGTGAAGCTTTGGTGGCGTGTGGTGTCGTAGCGCTTGACGACACGGTCGAAATGCAAACTGGCCATGCGGGTGAGGGGCAGGTGTTATTTTTCAGTATCGACGAGGCCCTTGACAAACCAGCGCTGCATTGCCAGCACGACTGCGGCAGGCGGGAGCATCGCCAGCATGGCGGTGGCCATCACGATGTTCCATTCGGTGTAGGCTTCGCCAGCAATCAGGCGTTTGATGCCGAGGACGATCGGATACATCGACTCATCGGTGGTCACCAGCAGTGGCCACAGATATTGGTTCCAGCCGTAGATGAACTGAATCACAAACAGCGCCGCGATGCTGGTGCGCGACATGGGCAGCAGCACGTCCCAGAAAAAACGCAGCGGCCCGGCACCATCGACGCGCGCGGCTTCCACCAACTCGTCGGGCACCGTCAGAAAAAATTGCCGGAACAGGAACGTCGCGGTCGCCGAAGCGATCAGCGGAACAGTCAAGCCGGCGTAGCTGTTGAGCATGCCGAGATTGGCGATCACTTCGTAGGTGGGGCCAATGCGCACCTCCACCGGCAGCATCAGGGTGACAAAGATCGCCCAAAACACCAGCCCTCGCAACGGAAAGCGGAAATAGACGATGGCAAATGCCGACAGCAGCGAGATCACGATCTTGCCGATGGCAATCGACAGCGCCATCACGAGGCTGACGCCCAGCATGGGCAAAGCGGGCGCGAATCGACTGCCTGCGCTGGTCTCGCCGCCCAGCAGCGCCAGCCGATAGTTTTCCAACAGGTGTGGCCCCGGCAGCAGCGACAGTGGGCGGCTGGAGGCGATCTGTTCTGCGCTCTGTGTGCTGGCCACCAGCGTCAACAGCACCGGAAACGCCACCAGTGCCGCTCCCAGAATCAGAATGGCGTGGGCCAGCGCATCCAGCCAGGGGCGTCGTTCGACCATATCAGTACTGCACTCGGCGCTCGATGAAGCGGAACTGCACCACCGTCAGCACGATGACGAGGGTCATGAGAATCACCGACTGTGCTGCCGAGCCGCCCATGTCCAACGCTTTGAAGCCGTCGTGGTAGACCTTGTAGACGAGGATGGCGGTGTCCTTGCCGGGGCCGCCCTGTGTGGTGGCATCGACGATCGCGAAGGTGTCGAAAAACGCATAGACGACGTTGATGACCAGCAGGAAGAACGTGGTCGGCGACAGCAGCGGAAAGACGATGGTCCAAAAGCGCCGCCAGGGGCTGGCACCGTCCAGCGTGGCGGCCTCGATCAGCGAGCGCGGGATGGCTTGCAAGCCAGCCAGAAAAAACAGAAAGTTGTACGAGATCTGCTTCCATACCGCAGCCAGCACGATCAATGTCAGCGCGTGGCTGCTGTCGAGTCGGTGGTTCCACTCGACACCGACGCCTTGCAGCGCCCAGGCCACCACGCCCATCGGCGAGGCGAACATGAACATCCACAGCACACCAGCGACCGCCGGTGCCACCGCATAGGGCCAGATCAACAAGGTGCGATATGCCCGCGCGCCGCGCACCACGCGGTCGGCCATCACCGCCAGCAGCAACGACACCGACAAGCCGATGACGGCCACCAGCAGCGAGAACACGGCCGTGATGCGGAACGACTGCAGATAGAGTGGGTCCGTCAACAGGCGGCGGAAATTGTCCAGCCCGACGAAGGTGGCCGACTGGCCAAACGCATCTTGCTCCAGCACGCTTTGCAGCAGCGCTTGCCCGGCAGGCCAGAAGAAAAAAACGGCCACGATGGCGAGCTGCGGAGCCACCAGCAACCAAGGCAGCCAGTGGCCCCTGAAGCGCACGCGTTTTTCCATCGAGGCGTTCCGATGCGGGTCGGTTGTTTACAGCCGGCCCTGGTTGGCACGCTCGAAGCGCTCCAGTTGTTCATTGCCGCGGCGAACGGCGTCATCCAGCGCCTGTTGGGCCTCTTTTTTGCCAGCCCAGACCTGTTCCAGCTCTTCATCCACGATGGCGCGGATCTGCACGAAATTGCCGAGCCGGATGCCGCGCGACTTGTCGGTGGTTTTGCGGATCATCTGCTCCACCGAGACGTCGGTGCCAGGGTTTTGTTTGTAGAAGCCGGATTTTTCCGTCAGCTCGTAGGCTGCCTTCGTGACAGGCAGGTAGCCAGTGCGTTGGTGGCTCTTGGCGGCCACTTCGGGCTTGGACAGGTGGGCGAAAAACTGCGCGACACCCTTGTAGTCTCCCTCTTGTTTGCCTGCCATGACCCATAGGCTGGCACCACCGATGACCGTGTTTTGGGGTGCACCTGGCACATCAGGGTAATAGGGCAGCGTGGAGATGCCGAAGTCGAACTTGGCGTTGCGCTTCACATTGCCATACAGCGCCGAGGATCCGGTCATCATCGCGCACTCACCCGAGACATAGGTAGCATCGGCGGCATTGCCGCGGCCTTTGTAAACGAACAGGCCCTGCTTGGCCATGTTGGCCAGGTTTTCGATGTGGCGCACATGCAGCGGACTGTTGAACGCCAGCCGCGCATCCAACCCGCCAAAGCCGTTGTTTTTCGTCGCGTATTCGACGTTGTGCCAGGCCGAGAAGCTCTCCAGTTGCGTCCAGCCCTGCCAGCTCGTGGTAAAGGGGCACTTGTGACCCGAGGTCTTGAGTTTGGCAGCCGCCAATGCCACCTCCGGCCAGCTCTTGGGCGGCTTGTTGGGATCCAGCCCGGCGGCTTTGAAGGCATCCTTGTTGTAGTGCAGCACCGTGGTGGAGCTGTTGAACGGAAAGCTCAGCATTTGCCCGTTGGGCGCAGTGTAGTAGCCCTTGACGGCATCGACATACGCATTGGGATCGAAGGTCACACCGGCTTTCTTCATGACTTCGGCCACCGGTACGATGGCATTGCGGCTGCTCATCATCGTGGCGGTGCCGACCTCGAACACCTGTAGGATGTGCGGAGCGTTGCCGGCACGATAAGCGGCGATTGCCGCTGTCATCGACTCGTCATAGCTGCCCTTGAAGACGGGTACCACCTTGTAGGCCTTCTGACTGGCGTTGAACTCGCTGGCCAGGTCGTTGACCCACTCACCCAGCGCGCCTCCCATCGAGTGCCACCAAATGATCTCGGTTTGTGCGTGGGCGGTGGCCATGCCGAGTGTGGCCAGTGTGGCAGCCAGCAGGCGTTTGAGGGGCTTGTGCATCACAACTCCTGGGTGTATTGGAACAAAAGCGAAAACAGAAGAAACAGGCCATCAGTATCCGAACCGCAGATGACAGTTTGGTGACGATCGAGCGGGTGTCAACGGGGGCCTGGGTTTTTGGGGGGGTTCAGCACGATGGGGCATGGTGCCCCAGCCAATCCTCTACGCGCCGGACGGCATCGTCTTTCAGCCGCAGCCCCAGCTTGCTGCGCCGCCACAACACATCCGCGGTGCTGCGCGCCCATTCGTGCCGTACCAGGTGTCGCAGTTCGGCCTCGAACAGGCCTGGCGCGACCTCCATGCCGAGGTCCCCGGCTGCCCGAGCGCCGTCTAGCCAGGTCAGTGTCAGTGTGCCGTAGCTGCGTGCCCAGCGTGTCGCCAGGTCCTCCGGCAGCCACGGCCAGCGCTGTCGCAGATGTTGCACGAAGCGCTGGCGGACAGACCAGAGGCCAGGCCCGACGATGGCCTCCATGTCGCCGCCAGGCAAGGGCGCAGCAGCGGTCCAATCGCGCCGGGTCTGCCCATTCAACCAAGGCAGCCAAGGGCCAAGTCGTCGCGCTGCCTCCAGCGCCAACGTGCGGTAGGTGGTGATCTTGCCGCCCCAGATCGTCAGCATCGCCGGGCCGGCCTGTGTATTCAGTTCGAGCCGGTAGTCGCGCGTGACGGCCGAGGCGTCGGCACCGTCGTCCAACAACGGACGCACGCCGCTGTAGTGCCAAACGACGTCGGTTGGCTGCACGGGGGTGCGCAGATAGCGGCTCGCCTCCCGACACAGGTATTCGATCTCTTTTGCGTCGGCTGCGGCTTGCCCGGGGTCCCCCTGATGCTCGACGTCGGTGGTGCCGATCAGTGTAAAGCCCTGTTCGTAGGGGATCGCAAACAGGACGCGGCGGTCTGTGGCCTGTAACAAATAAGCGGTATCGTGTCGCGGCAGCCGCGGTACCACGATGTGGCTGCCACGCACCAAGCGCAGATGACGGTGTGCGGTCAGACCGCCAGGGCCGCGCAGGAAAGTCTCGGCCCATGGGCCGGTGGCGTTGATCACCACACGAGCCAGTATCGAGCGCTCACGCCCGTCGGCGGTCCGCAGGACGGCGCGCCAGTGGCTGCCATCGGCTCGTAGTCGCTCGCAGCGCGTACGCGTCAGCACCACGCCGCCGAGGCGCGCGGCATCCATGGCGTTGAGTATCACCAGCCGGCCGTCGTCTACCCAGGCGTCGCTGTAAGCAAAAGCCTGTCGCCATCGGGGCTGCAACGCCGCACCAGCAGGGTCGGACTGCAAATCTACGGCTTGCGAGCCCGGCAGCAGTTCACGCCGGGCCAAATGGTCGTACAGCCACAGGCCCAAACGGATCATCCAAACCGGGCGCATGCCGGCGTCATGCGGCATGATGAAGCGCATTGGCTCGATCAAGTGCGGGGCGATGCGCAGCAGCACCTCGCGCTCGGCCAACGCTTTGCGCACCAGCCCCAGTTCGCCGTACTCCAAGTAGCGCAAACCCCCATGAATCAGTTTGGTGGACGCCGAGGAGGTGTGTGCAGCCAGGTCGTCTTGCTCACACAGCAGTACGCGCGCCCCGCGGCCGGCCAACTCGCGCGCGAGACCACAACCGTTGATGCCACCGCCGACGATCAG
>CALEDU010000200.1 GCA_937949455.1 uncultured Tepidimonas sp.
GCTCGGGCACTTGATCCACAGACCCTCGGGGATGCTGCGCCGCTGGGGGCCCGACTGGGCGATTTTGGGCGGCAGCAATTTTTCCAGCCAGGACATGGTGACTCCTTGCAATGACGGCGCAGCCGACCCGCAGACCTGCGGTGCCGGGGGAGGGCGATTATGCGACAGCCGAAGCGACCCGGGGCGGCAGAGCATCAAGCGCCGTGCGGATCTCACGCAGGAAAGCTGCGGCGACCTCGGGCACGCGTTCGGGCGGTACGTTTTCGATCAATTGGATGAGGCGGCTGCCAATCACCACCGCATCGGCGCTGCGCCCCACGGCCTGGGCGCTGGCCGCATCGCGGATGCCAAAGCCGACCCCCACGGGGATGGAGACATGCGCGCGAATGCGCGGCAGCATCGCTTCCACCGCCGCAGTGTCCAGGTGACCGGCCCCCGTGACGCCCTTGAGCGAGACGTAGTACACATAGCCACTGGCCAAGCGTCCGATCTGCGCGATGCGCGTGTCGGTGCTGGTGGGGGCGAGCAGAAAGATCAGATCCAGCCCGTGCGCGCGCAGGGTGGCGGCAAAAGCCTCGCACTCCTCGGGTGGGTAGTCCACGACCAGTACGCCGTCTACGCCTGCGGCGGCGGCTTCGCGCGCAAAGCTGCCGGCACCGTGCCGGTGTTCCCAGGCCTCGACGGGGTTGGCGTAGCCCATCAGCACCACCGGCGTGGTCGTGTCGCGGGTACGAAACTCGCGCACCATCTGCAGCACCTGCGCCAAGCCGATGCCCGCAGCCAGTGCACGTTCGCCGGCGCGCTGGATCACTGGGCCATCGGCCATCGGGTCGGAAAACGGCACGCCCAGCTCGATCACGTCGGCACCAGCGGCCACCAAGGTGTGCATTAGCCCAGGGGTCGCATCGGGTTGCGGAAAACCCGCAGTGACAAAGGGGATCAACGCCCGGCGGCCCTGGGCGCGTAGGCGGTCGAAAGTGGCGGCAAGGCGGTGCGGGTTCATCGGGCGGCTCCTGCTGTCAGTGTGAGGGGCTGCTCGGCGGTCTTGACGGCCTGGCCCCGGCAACTCGGGCGGCAGTAGAAGTCCGCCTGCGACAAATCGGCCACGGTACCAATGTCTTTGTCTCCGCGTCCCGACAGGTTGACCAGCAGCGACTGGTCGGGGCGCATCGTCGGGGCCAGTTTCATGGCGTAGGCCACGGCATGGCTGGACTCCAGCGCAGGAATGATGCCTTCGGTACGGCACAGGCGATGGAACGCATCCAGTGCCTCGCCGTCGGTCACGCCCACATATTCGGCACGCCCACTGTCCTTGAGCCAAGCGTGCTCCGGTCCGACGCCGGGGTAGTCCAGCCCCGCGCTGACGGAGTGCGTCTCGGTGATCTGGCCATCGGTGTTTTGCAGCACATAAGTGCGGTTGCCGTGCAGCACACCGGGCACGCCACGCTGCAGCGAGGCGGCGTGGTGGCCACTGTCTAGGCCGCTGCCAGCTGCCTCGACGCCGATCAGGCGCACCCGTTGGTGGGGGATGTAGGGGTAAAAAATGCCCATCGCGTTGCTGCCCCCGCCCACGCAGGCGATCACGGCGTCCGGCTGGGCCTGCCCGCCGTTGCCAGGCAGGCCCAGGTCGGCCAGCATCGCGGGCATCTGCTGTAGACACTCCTCGCCGATCACGCTCTGGAAGTCACGCACCATCATCGGGTACGGGTGCGGTCCCGCCACGGTACCGATGATGTAGAAGGTATTTTCCACGTTTGTCACCCAGTCGCGCAGCGCCTCGTTGAGCGCGTCCTTGAGTGTTTTGCTGCCGGACTCCACCGGCATCACGGTGGCGCCGAGCAGCTTCATGCGGTAGACATTCGGGCTTTGGCGCTTGACATCCTCGCTGCCCATGTAGACCACGCATTCCAGTCCGTAGCGCGCACAGATGGTGGCGGTGGCCACACCGTGCTGGCCGGCGCCGGTCTCGGCGATCACGCGCGGCTTGCCCATGCGCCGCGCCAACATCGCTTGGCCGATGACGTTGTTGATCTTGTGCGCACCGGTGTGGTTGAGGTCTTCGCGCTTGAGGAAGATTTGTGCACCGCCCAGCTCCCGGCTCAGGCGTTGCGCGTGGTAGATGGGCGAGGGGCGGCCGACGAAATGACTTAGCTCGTAGCGGAATTCGCGTTGAAAGTCGGGGTCCTGGCGGTACCGGTCATAAGCGGCGCGCAGTTCGGCGATGGCGTGCGTCAGCGTCTCGCTGACGAAGCTGCCGCCATAGGGGCCGAAGTGGCCTTGGGCGTCGGGATAGGCGTAGGCGGACATGGGGCTCGAATCCTGGGGCGGACGGCGGCCCGCGCGCGGCGGGTCCGTCAGGGTTGGGGAGGGTCGATCGGCGTCAGATCGGCTTGGCGAACAGCGGCAATGAACGCTTCGACACGTGCCGGATCTTTGATGCCCTTGGCGGTTTCGACGCCGGAGGAGACGTCAACCGCCCACGGACGAACCAGACGGACGCCATCGGTCACATTTTCGGGTGTGAGTCCACCAGACAAAACGACCTGATCGGCAGCGTTGAGTCGAGGGTGTGACCACGGGAAGGCTGTCCAGTCGAAGGGTTGTCCACCACCACCGTAGCCAGGCACGTGTGCATCGATCAGCACAGCCCGCGCGGCGGCAAAACGCTGCACGTATTCTAGGAGATCGAAGCCAGCCGCACCAGCGCCCAGCGGTATGCGCGCCGCCCGCATCCAGGGGCGGTGGCCGGCCAAAGCCCCGCACTGCTCGGGCGTTTCGTCGCCGTGGAATTGCAGCAGCGCGTTTGGGATGGCTTGCAGGCCGGCGGCCACCTCGTCCGCAGTGGCGTTGACATACAGCAGCACCGGGGTGACGAAGGCAGGCAGGCGGCGAGCCAGCTCGGCAGCGCGCCTGACGCCGACATGGCGCGGGCTGGCTGGGTAGAGCACGAAGCCGATCGCATCCGCACCGGCGGCGGCGGCATGGTCCACGTCGGCTTCGCGGGTTAGGCCACAGATTTTGATGCGGGTGCGTCGCATGGCGGTGGGTAATGGGGCACGCAAACGCGGCCCGATGGAAGGATATCAAGAGGGCAGCCAGTCGAAGGCCGGGGTGCGCTGTGGCAGCCCTAGATCGGCATCGTACACGGGGCCCAAAAAGTACAGTCCGTCCGGTGCAAAAGTCGGCGCGGCGATCTCGCGCTTGCGCGCATCGCGCACGGTCGCCAACCAGTCGGGTGGGCGCAACCCCTGGCCGATGGCAATCAGGCACCCCATGATGTTGCGAATCATATGGTGCAAAAAAGCATTGGCCTCGAAGTCGAAACGCCAGTAGGGGCCGCAGCGGCTGACATCGATGCGGTGCAGATGCTTGATGGGCGACAGCGCCTGGCATTGCGCGGCGCGAAACGCGCTGAAGTCATGCTCCCCGAGCAGATGGCGCGCGGCGCGTTGCATGGGCTCCAGCGCCAAAGGGCGAAACACCCATCCCACGCGCCCAGCTTCGACGCTGGGGCGCACGGGCGACTCCAACAGCACATAGGCATAGCGGCGCGAACGGGCGCTGTTGCGGGCGTGGAAAGTGGCCGGTACGGGCTGCGCCCATTGCACCGCAATGTCCTCGGGCAAATAGCGGTTGGTTCCCCGCACCCACGAATTCATGCTCCGCTCGACCGGGGCATCGAAATGCACCACCTGATTGAGGCCGTGTACCCCCGCGTCCGTGCGGCCGGCACACAGGGTGGAGATGGTCGGTACGTCAGCGAAGGTGGCCAGGGCCCGCTCCAGTTGGTCCTGCACGGTTTGTCCCCCGGGCTGGCTTTGCCAACCCTGGTAGGCGGTGCCCAGATAGCTCACTCCCAGCGCGATGCGCATCGCTCGATCGCAGCCGTGCTTGCC
Organism: uncultured Tepidimonas sp.; assembly: GCA_937949455.1. GTDB lineage: Bacteria > Pseudomonadota > Gammaproteobacteria > Burkholderiales > Burkholderiaceae_C > Tepidimonas. The sequence goes on from CALEDU010000200.1 coordinate 3,897, forward strand.
TGGCGCGCGGCTCAGGCCAATTGCGCCAGGAAGGCGCGGGCGCGTTCCTGCAGCTCACCGCTGGCCTCGGCCACGACTTCTTCGGCCAGCGTGCGCGCACCGTCCACGTCGCCTATGGCCTCGAACTCGCGTGCGAGCGACAGCTTGGTCTCCAGCGGGTCGTTCTCGTCCAGTCCCTCAGCCATGTCCGGGCTGACCAGGTCATCGGCTGGCACCGCCGCACGGGCTGGCTCGGCGGCAGGCGGCTCGTCCGTGGGCAGATCGAGCGAGAGACCCTCCAGCGACGGGGGCAACCCCGCCGGGGTGGCCTCGGAGAGGGCTGGTTGTGGGGGGGGCTCGGGAATATCCAGATCGAAGTCCATGCCGGCCGTGTCGTCCGCTATGCCCGCGTCCTTCGGGTCCGCCGGGGTAGATGCTGCCGCTTCGGTCTGCGGGGTGGATGTTTCCGTGGATTCTGGCGCTACCGCACCCAGGTCCAAATCGAGGTCCAGGTCGTCGGCGCGTGGGGATGCAGTCGCAGGCTCGGACGCCTTGGCATCAAGGGTCAGATCCAGCTCGGGCAGGGCGTCGTCGGCCGGCGCGGCGGCCTCGTCACCGGCATGCGCAGGGCGGTAGAGCGGATTGTCCGGATCGAGGGTCATGCCCAGTGCACAGGCGCGCTCCCACTCGGGGCCTTGGCCCTGAGTCAGGGCGTGCAGCTCACGTGCCGCCGCCTCGAAGCGTGCCGCATCCGGCCGTTGCGCATAAATCTCCAACAACTTGAGCCGCACCGGCAGCCGGTCGGGGTGCTGCCGCAGCGCTTCGAGCAGGATGTCTTCGGCCTGCTGGTCGCGACCATAGGCCAGGTACACATCGGCCTCGGCCACGGGGTCGACATCGCTACCCGCGTCGAGCTGGCTGGGCGAGTACATCACCGATGATGCCGAGGTCGCCTCGGCGGTTGGGGGGATGGGATTCACCGCATCCGTTTGCGGTTCGGCTGCCTGATCGGCCACGGTCCCGCGCTGCCGTTGTCGAATGCGCCACCACGCCAGCACGCCCAGCAGCAGGGCCAAGCCTGCCGCCGCCGGGAGGGTGAGTGGGTGCGCCAGCAGCGTGCCTACCACGCCAGCCTCGGCTGGAGCGGGGGCGGGCGCTGCTGCAGGCGGCGGTGGTGGTGTCGTCGGCGCGGCAGGGGCGGCGGGCTCTGCCGCAGCAGTGGGGGGTGCGGGCGGTGACACTGGCAACTGCGGTCCGGCTCCCCCGTCTGCAGTGTCCGGTGCAGTCGCCAGGGCCGTGCCGGATGCGGAGGGCGTGGCAGGGGCGGCGGCTGGGGCCGACGCCGCCTGCCGCAGTTGCTCCAGTTCTTGCAGGTTGCGACTCAGCTCCGCGACGCGCTGTTCGGTCTCGCCGCGCTGGCGCGTTTCGGCGATCTGGGCCTCGGCCGGTGCCGGGGCACCGGGCTTGGTCAGGGTCAGCTTGTCCTGGGCGCTGGCTTGTGGTTTGTCTTCGGCCACGGCCGCCTGTACGGTACCGGTGGCCGTGCGCGAAGCGGGGGGGGCCGCTTGCGCCGGGGCGGCGGCGGCCAGACGCCGTCGGTATTCGTTGAAGTCCCGCGTCTGTGCGGCGACGATGCGGCGTGCTTCTTGTGGATCGACGCTGGCCGCCACGGCGGTGTCCGGCAGATCGATGACCGCGCCCGCACGCACCAGGTTGATGTTGTTGCGGATGAATGCCTGCGGATTGGCGCGCAGCAGCGCGACGAGCATCTGCTCCAGCGTGACGTCGGCCGGTTTGTGCTCGGCAGCGATGCGCCCTGCCGTCTCTCCTGGTCTGACCGTGATCCGCTGGGACGGCGCTGCCGGCTGGGCGGCAGGCCGCTCGGTCGGTGCAATCCGCTGGGGTGTGGCCAGCGTCGGTGCCGGCGGCTGGGCAGGGGGTGCCGGTTGCGCGGGTTGTCCATCCGCCGCGACTGGGAGGAGTGGGGCGGGGGGTGTGGATGCGACGGCCGGTGCCAGGGGGCTTGGCGGGCGCAGATCGGGCGGATCGAGCAGCAGGGTGTAGCCGCGCAACAGTTCGCCCCCCGCCCAGCGGGCTTGCACCACCAGATCGAGAAAAGGCTCGGACACTGGGCGTTCACTGCGCACCACGATGACCGTGCGCCCGTCCGTGCGCCGCTGCACCTCCAGCGTTGCGTCTTGGAGCAGGGCGTTGAATTCCAGGTTGGCGGCGCGAAAACGCTCTGCCGGTGCAATGCTCACCTGTAGGCTTGCGGCCTCGGCTTCGGTGATGGCCGGCACGTCGATCTCGGCGCGCAGCGGCTCGCCCAGTTGCGACTGAACCGACACCCGACCCAGTGCCAGGGCCCACGCAGGGCTCGCCAGGGTCGAGGCCAGCGCCGCTGCCAAGGCAATCCCCCGCCATGAACCGCCCACGCGCCACCCCCTGCCACCCTCGGAATGACCGGGGGGCCACAGGGACGGCGGGTGCAGGGAAGAGCGAGGTTTCGGCACGGGGATCCTTGGTGGGCGCATCACGAAAGTGGCGTCAAAACACCTTAGCATCAATGGGTTGCGGCGACAAGCCAGGACAGCCTGCGGCATGCGCCGCGCGAGCTCAGCCGCCTCGCCCATCGGCTGCCCGTTGCAACCGAGCAACGGCCAGCGGACCAGACGCATCGGGACATCCTGACTATACCGCCCTCAGG
>CALEDU010000201.1 GCA_937949455.1 uncultured Tepidimonas sp.
TTTCTGGAGCGGCTTCGACGCCATCGTGGCCGACCTGGCACCGAAGAACCGCGCACTGCTGGTTGAGCGCGATCGCCTGCAAGCCGAATTGGACAAATGGCACAGTGCCAACCCAGGGCCGATCCAGAATCTGGCCGCCTATCGCCAGTTTTTGGAGACGATCGGCTACCTGGTGCCGCCGCCCGGCGACGTGCGCGTGACGACCGCCAATGTGGATGCCGAGCTGGCCACGCAGGCCGGCCCGCAGCTGGTGGTGCCCATCCTCAACGCCCGCTACGCGCTCAACGCGGCCAATGCGCGCTGGGGCAGTCTGTACGACGCGCTCTATGGCACCGACGTCATCTCGGAGAATGATGGCTGCGCAAAAGGCCCCGGCTACAACGACAAGCGCGGTGAGAAAGTGATCGCCTACGCGCGCCGTGTGCTGGACGAGGCCGCGCCGCTGGCGCAGGGCTCGCACGCCGACGCTGCGGCCTACACGGTGGCGGACGGCGCGCTGCGCGTCGTGCTGCGCGGCGGCGCGATCACGGGCCTGAAGGATCCGGCCCAGTTCGTCGGCTACCAGGGCGAGGCGGCGGCACCGTCATCGGTGCTGCTGCGCCACCACGGGCTGCACCTGGACATCCGCATCGACCGCGCGCACCCGATCGGCGCTACCGACGCCGCTGGGGTTTGTGATGTGGTGGTGGAGGCGGCCCTGTCCACCATCCTGGACCTGGAGGACTCGGTCGCCGCGGTGGATGCCGAGGACAAGGTGCTGGGTTACCGCAACTGGCTGGGCATTCTGCAGGGCTGGCTCACCGAGAGCTTTGACAAGGGCGGGCGCACGCTCACGCGCGGCCTGCATGGCGACCGCCGCTACACCGCGCCGGACGGCCGCGGCGAGGTGGTGCTGCACGGCCGCTCACTGCTGTTCGTGCGCAACGTCGGCCACCTGATGACCAACCCGGCCATCCTCTACGCCGATGCCGACGGTGCGGTGCGCGAGATTCCCGAGGGCATCATGGACGCCGTCGTCACGACGACCATTGCCCTGCACGATTTGCAGGGCCGCGGCCGCCTGCCCAGCGGCGAACCAATCCGCAACAGCCGCACCGGCAGCGTCTACATCGTCAAGCCCAAGATGCACGGCCCGCGCGAGGTGGCATTTGCGGCAGAATTGTTTGCGCGGGTGGAACGGATGCTGGGCCTGCCAGACAGCACGGTCAAGCTCGGCATCATGGACGAGGAGCGCCGCACCAGCGTCAACCTCAAGGCCTGCATCGCCGCCGCCGCCAGCCGCGTGGCGTTCATCAACACCGGCTTCCTGGACCGCACGGGTGACGAAATCCATACCGCCATGCTGGCCGGGCCGATGATCCGCAAGAACGACATGAAAACCAGCGCCTGGATCCAGGCCTACGAGCGCAACAATGTGCTGGTGGGCCTGAAATGCGGGCTGCGCGGCCGCGCCCAGATCGGCAAGGGCATGTGGGCGATGCCGGACCTGATGGCGGCCATGCTGGAGCAGAAGATCGCGCACCCGAAGGCCGGCGCCAACACCGCCTGGGTGCCCAGCCCCACCGCCGCCACGCTGCACGCGCTGCACTATCACCAGGTGGACGTGGCCGCGATCCAGCAGGCCCTGGAGGTGATCGACGCCGATGCCGAGCGCGACACGCTGCTGGCGGGCCTGCTGACGGTGCCGGTGGCGGCCAACCCGAACTGGAGCGAGGCCGACAAGCAGGCTGAGCTGGACAACAACATCCAGGGCATTCTCGGCTATGTGGTGCGCTGGGTCGATCAGGGCATCGGCTGCTCCAAGGTGCCCGACATCCACGACGTCGGCCTGATGGAAGATCGCGCCACGCTGCGCATCAGCAGCCAGCACGTGGCCAACTGGCTGCACCACGGCGTGGTGACCGAGGCACAGGTGCGCGAGACTTTCGAGCGCATGGCGCGCAAAGTGGACCAGCAAAACGCCGGCGATCCGGCCTACCGGCCGATGGCGCCACACTTCGAGGCCAGCCTGGCGTTCCAGGCCGCGCTGGACCTGGTGTTCAAGGGCAAGGCGCAGCCCAGTGGTTACACCGAGCCGCTGCTGCACGCCTGGCGGCAGAAGGTCAAGGCTGCGGCAGCGTAAGGCCGAGGCGAGATCGATGCGGGCCGTGACGGCGACCGCCGGGTGGGTCGATCCCACCCGGTGTCCAGTCTGCGGAGGCAGCAACGGCTGCGCGATGGAGCGCGAGCGGCAAACTGGGCATGCCCAGCCGCCGTGCTGGTGCACCCGGGTACATTTTCGCCCCGAGGCCTTGGATAGCTTGCCCCTCGACGCCCGCGGGCTGGCTTGCATCTGCGCGCGATGCGCGCAGGCTATGTCACTTTCGACAGGCTGACCTTTACCGAAGCGGGGCCTTGTGATGTTCACTGGCCGCACCATGCACGCAGCTCTTGCCGCTTTCGCGGTCATCGGCGGCGCGCCTGCGAGCCGATTCTGCCGTGCGCCGAAACTGCGCTGCCAGCCGCACCCAGCCAGCCCCCGACTGCCGCTGCAGCGCGATACCGCCATCCGTGCAGGCAAGCTGCTGGGCCAGCAGCCACGGCACGCCGTCTGCGCAAAGCGACTCTGGGGCCATAGGGGTATCGAGCAACACGTCCAGCGTCAGCCAGCCGAGTGCACAACCGGGCTCACCGGTCAAGATGGCCGTGTCTTCGGGCAAGCGGAGTTGGACGCGCAGCTCCAGCCGACTGCCCATCTGCACCGCCCATTCCAGCATGGCCTGCACCAAGCTGTAGGCCACGGTCGGGTCGATCAGCAGTTCAACGGGGTGCACCTGCTGCCGAATCGTGATGCCTTGCTGGGCCAGGGCCGTGCGCCGCTCCTGCAGCACCGATTCGACGACATGTGCCAGATCGATTTTTTCGTGCGTTTGGCGTACCTGCCCGCTTTGCAGGCGAACGATTTGCTGTGCTTGTACGCCACACTGTTTGAGCCGCTGCGCGGGCTGCGCCAGAATGCGGTACTCTGCCTCGGTCAAACGGCCACGCTGCAGCAGCAGACCCAGGCCCTGTAACAGATGGTCCACTGATTCGATGGCTTGCTCTGTGAGCGCTACGGCCAGATCTGGCCAGTGCGCTGCCATGCGCCATGTGGCTTGCGGGGGCGCGGCAGTTGTCGCAGGGGCGGGGGGAGCGAACTGGGTCACGGTTTGGCCACCGGCAAGAATACGGCAAGACAAAGCGCGCATAATCCCGACTCCAGTATAAACCAAAGGTTGAGCCCAACGGCATGGACGCGACTGTTTCCGATATTCCCCCCAGGAGCGTGATGTTGCTCGACGCCAATGCGGCGGCGCGCGCGGTCGTGCAGGGCCTATTGCAGGCTGAGGGGGCGGAAGTCCGCACTTTCGGTCACGGTGAAGAGGCGCTGCAGGCGCTGGCCGACGGAATGCGCATCGATTTTGTGTTGGTTTCACGCCACTTGCCCGACATGGGGGCACTGGAGCTGCTGCGCCGAGTACGGCAGATGCCAGGCCGCGCGCTGCTGCCGATGGTGCTGATCACGGGCGATGTCGATGAGCCGTTGCGCCTGAGTGCGCTGGAGGGCGGCTTCACCGAGGTGTTGTGGCGCGCTGCGCCGGAGCAGCTGGCACCGCACCTGCGCGCACTGCTGCGCCGCCAGGCTGACCTGCAGCGGGCGCGCATCCTGCTGGTGGACGATTCGCCGGCGATGGCTGCAGTTACCGCCGAAGCGTTGGCCCCCATGGGCATGGAGATCGAGCATGTGTTGCAGGGGCAGCAGGCGCTCGAGCGGCTCGAGCAACGGTCCTACGACCTGGTCATCGTCGATGTCGTTCTGCCCGGAGCGCTGACCGGGCTTGGGCTGCTGGCAGCGATCCGTAGCCGGCGCGACGACCTGGCGGAGCTGCCGGTGTTGGCCTGCTCGGCCTACGATGAGCGCGCGCGGCGCGTGGAGATGCTGCGCCGAGGTGCCAATGACTATGTCACCAAGCCGATCGATGCCGACGAGCTGTGTGCCCGCGCCGCCAACTTGGTGCGTTACTGGCGCTTGTTGCAGCAGGTGCGCCACCAGCACGCCCTGCTGGCGCGGCAGGCCGTCACGGACGCGCTGACCGGCTTACACAACCGTTATTTGCTCGACGAGCTGGGTCCGCGTTATGTGCGCCGCGCTTGGCGCGGCGGCGAACCGTTGGCGGCGATGATGTTGGATCTAGACCATTTCAAGGACATCAACGACCAGCATGGCCACGACCGCGGCGACCAGGTGCTGCGCGAGTTGGCGCAGCGGCTGCGTGAGCAGGTGCGGCCCGAGGACGTGCTGGTGCGCTATGGCGGAGAGGAGTTTGCCCTGCTGCTGCCCCGGCTGGGTGCCGCGGTGGCCCAGGCGCACGCCGAGCGGCTTCGGCAGGCAGTCGCCCAGCGTCCGCTGGCGGGGCTGGCGCTGACGGCCAGTATCGGCGTGTGCGTGTGGCAGCCGGCCCCTACCCCTGGGGCGGCATCCCAGGCCGAGCAAGCCGCTGCGGTGTTGCGCGGCCTGTTGATGCACGCCGACCGCTGTCTCTACCGCGCAAAGGGAGCGGGGCGCAACCGTTGTGAGATCGACGTCATCGAGGCCGCGCCACGCGCCTGAGCCGTCACTGCGGCAAGCGCGTTCAGTGGCATCACAATATGGCCCCATGAATCCGTCCAGCGTTCATCCTGCCCCCTACCCGTTGTCGCGCCCGCGCCGCCTGCGCCGCGACGTGTTTACCCGCAACCTGGTGCGTGAGCACCACCTGACGGTGCACGACCTGATCTATCCCGTGTTCGTGCTGGAGGGACACGGTCGGCGCGAACCCGTGGCCTCCATGCCCGGGGTGGAGCGTTTGAGCCTGGACCAGTTGTTGCCCGTGGCGCAGGAATGCGTGGAATTGGGCATCCCGGTGCTGGCGTTGTTCCCGGTGATCGACCCGGCGCGCAAGACCCCCGATGGG
>CALEDU010000202.1 GCA_937949455.1 uncultured Tepidimonas sp.
CTGGGCGTGGCACCCAGCAACGGCCTCAAGCGCGGCGTGGTCGTCAACATCGACGCGACGGTGGCCAGCATCCAGCAAGCCCTCAAGGAGGCGGAGCTGATGGCCGACTGCCGCATCGCGCGTGTCTACACCGGCATCACCGGCAGCCACATTCGCGGCATCAACTCGCAGGGCATGGTGGCGATCAAGGACCGCGAGGTCAGCCCCGCAGACGTGGCGCGGGTGATCGAGACGGCCAAGGCGATCAATATTTCCACCGACCAGCGCCTGCTGTTGGTGGAGCCGCAGGAGTTCATCATCGACGGCCAGGAGGTCAAAGAGCCGATCGGCATGAGCGGCGTGCGCTTGGAGGCCAAGGTGCACATCGTCACGGGCGCGCAGAGCGCGGCGGAGAACATTCTGAAGTGTGTGCGCCGCTGTGGGCTGGAGGTGGACCAACTCATGCTCAATCCGCTGGCGGCGGCGCAAGCGGTGCTCACCGACGATGAAAAGGAACTGGGTGTGGCGCTGGTGGACATCGGCGCTGGCACGACCGATGTGGCCATCTTTGCTGGCGGCGCGATCCGCCACACCGCCGCCATCCCGATCGCGGGCGACCTGATCACCAACGACATCGCGATGGCGCTGCGCACACCCACCAAGGATGCCGAGGACATCAAAGTGGACAGCGGCTGCGCCAAGCAACTGCTGGCCGATCCGGATCAGCAGGTCGAGGTGCCCGGCATCGGCGACCGCGGGCCGCGCCTGTTGAGCCGTCAAGCATTGGCGGGTGTCATCGAGCCGCGGGTGGAAGAGATTTTCGCGCTGGTGCAGCAAGTCATCCGCGAGTCCGGCTGCGAGGAGCTGCTCTCCAGCGGCATCGTGCTGACTGGCGGCAGCGCCGTCATGCCCGGCATGGTCGAGCTGGGTGAGGACATTTTTCTCAAACCCGTGCGGCGCGGCACGCCCAAGTACGCCGGCGCATTGGGTGACATGGTCGCGCAGCCGCGCGCGGCCACGGTGATGGGTTTGCTCGAGGAGGCGCGCCTGGCGCGCCTGCGCGGGCAGAAGGTGGCGCAAAAGGCCGGCTCGGTCGGGGGGCTGTTGGCCCGCGTCAAAGAGTGGTTCATCGGCAATTTCTGAGATTTCTGAGGTTAGGCAAGGAGCGTTCCATGAGCATCGAAATGATCGAGGTCGAAGAGTTCAACCGGGGCACGCAGATCAAGGTGATCGGCGTGGGTGGCGGTGGCAGCAACGCCGTCGAACACATGATCCAAAGCCGCGTGCAGGGCGTGGAATTCATCTGCGCCAACACCGACGCGCAGGCGCTGGCGCGCTCGTCCGCACACCGGCTGATTCAACTCGGCCGCACCGGGCTGGGCGCCGGCAGCAAGCCGGACAAGGGCCGCGAGGCGGCGCTGATGGCCGAGGCGGACATCCGCGAGTCTCTCGAAGGCGCACACATGCTGTTCATCACCGCCGGTTTGGGCGGTGGTACCGGCACCGGCGCGGCGCCGGTCATTGCCAAGATGGCCAAGGAAATGGGCATCCTCACCGTGGGCGTGGTCACCAAGCCCTTCGACTGGGAGGGCGGACGGCGCATGGCCAATGCCGAGGAGGGCCTGAGCGAACTGGAGCAAAACGTCGATTCGCTCATCGTCGTGCTCAACGACAAGCTGCACGAGGAACTGGGCGAGGACGTCACGCAGGACGAGGCCTTTGCCGCCGCCAACGATGTGCTGAAGAACGCAGTCGGCGGCATCGCCGAGATCATCAATGTCGAGGCGCTGGTCAACGTCGACTTCGAGGATGTGCGCACCGTGATGGGCGAGCCGGGCAAGGCGATGATGGGCACCGCCGTGGCCAGCGGCCCAGACCGTGCGCGCATCGCCGCCGAGCAGGCCGTAGCCTGCCCGCTGCTGGAAGGTGTGGACATGCGCGGTGCCAAAGGTGTGCTGGTGTTGATCAGTGCGGCCAAGGGCTCACTCAAGCTGTCCGAGTCCAAGCTGGCCATGAACACCATCCGGGCCTTTGCCGCCCCTGATGCGCATGTCATCTACGGCACCGCTTACGATGAGTCGCTGGGGGATGCGCTGCGCGTGACCGTGGTGGCCACGGGTCTGAACCGCAATGGCCAGCGCCAGCCGCTGACGGTGGTGCAGTCCCAGCCGCAGCAGGGTCTGCGCACCGGCACCGACAACAAGCCCTTCATCCCGACGCTCAACCAGCCCGTGGGCAGGGATGGTGCCGCGCCCAGCCCCGCCTCCGGTATCGGTGGGGCTGGCCTGCATCCCAATGTGCCGCGCGTGTGGCTCAACGGCCGCAACAACCCGGGCAGTGCTGCCTCGCGCGTGGAGGCGCTGGCCTCCAGCGGCATGGATGACTTCGAGATCCCGGCTTTCCTGCGCAAGCAAGCCGACTGACCGGCGGCCTACAATCGCACCCCATGATTGCGCAACGGACCCTCAAGACCCTCACGCGTGCCGTGGGCGTGGGCCTGCACAGCGGCGAGCGGGTCGAGCTCACGCTGCGCCCGGCGGCGCCCGATACGGGCATCGTCTTTCGCCGTGTCGATCTGGCCGAGCCGGTCGACATTCCCGTGAGCGCTTCGGCCGTGTCTGATACGCGGCTGGCCTCCACCCTGTCGCGCGACGGTGTGCGGGTGCACACCGTCGAGCATCTGATGAGCGCGTGTGCGGGGCTGGGCATCGACAACCTGATCGTCGATATCACCGCCGAGGAAGTCCCCATCCTCGACGGCTCTGCGGCATCCTTTGTCTATCTGCTGCAAAGCGCTGGGATCGAGATCCAGCGCGCGCCGCGGCGGTTTTTGCGCGTCACGCGTCCGGTCGAGGTGCGCGAGGGCGAGGGACGTGCGCTCAAATGGGCCCGGCTGGAGCCCTACCACGGCTTCAAGCTGCGCTTCGAGATCGAGTTCGACCACCCCGCGGTCAGCGCCAGCGGTCAGTGCGTGGAGTTCGATCTGGGCAGCGGTCAATATGCCCGCGAGATCGCGCGCGCACGCACCTTCGGCTTCACGCGCGACGTGGAGCACATGCGCTCGCAGGGGCTGGCGCTCGGCGGTGGGCTGGACAACGCCATCGTGCTCGACGACGTCAAGGTGCTCAATGCCGATGGCCTGCGTTACGACGACGAATTTGCCAAGCACAAAATTCTGGATGCCATGGGCGACCTGTACCTGTTGGGGCGACCACTGTTGGCAGCGTACAGTGCCTACCGCTCGGGGCACGCACTCAACAATCGATTGCTGCGTGCCTTGCTGGCCCAGCCAGATGCGTATGAGGTCGTCACCTTCGAGGACGACGCGCGGGCCCCGCAGGGCTTCGCGCAGCTGGCCATGGCCCGTTGACTGCCTGACGACGGACGGCTCACCGTGTTCCTGTTCCGCTTTCTGATGTTTGCGCTCCTGGGCACCAGCGCGCTGTGTTTGGCTTTCTATTTGGGTACCGGGCGCAAGCACTATCTGCGCTGGGGCATCGTGATCCTGAAGTGGACCGTGATCGCCGCGCTGGCCTTCTTCGCTGTGTTGATCCTCAGCCGCATCGCCTAGCGCCGCCGCCACTCTCAGTAACTGCGTCCGCCCTTGTAGGCCGCATGGGTGCGCGCCCGCAGCGACGCCACTTTGCCGATGGCCTGCGTGGTGCGCGCCACCTGCGCGTGGGTGATGCACAGCCCCAGGGCGTCGGCGGCATCCTTGCCAGGCAGGCCGGGCAGGTCGAGCAGGCGGCGCACCATCTCTTGTACCTGGCTTTTCTGCGCTTTGCCATAGCCGACCACCGCCTTTTTGAGCTGCAAGGCGGTGTACTCCGCCACTGGGAGGTCGTTGGCCACCAGGGCAGTCAGGCAGCACCCGCGCGCCTGTCCCAGGATCAGGGTGGCTTGCGGGTTGACATTGACGAATACGATCTCCAGTGCCGCCACGCTCGGCTGGTAGCGCTGGACCACCTCGCTGATCCCATCGAATAGCATTTTCAGGCGCTGGGGCAGCAGCGCGCCGTCGTCGGGCCGGGTGCGGATGGTGCCGCTGGCCACATAGCGCATGTGCGGGCCATCCACGTCCAGCACGCCAAAGCCGGTGGCCGTCAGGCCAGGGTCAATGCCGAGGATGCGCATGTCCACGATCTTAACCTTGCGGCGGAGCCGGGGCATCGGTTCATGGGATCTGCACTGCCCCCATGCGTGCCAGAATGGTTTGCGTGCGGCTGTTGAGGTAGCCCGATTGCAGCTGCCGTTCGTAGCGCTTGGGTGCGGGCAGCAGGACGGCCAGACGGGCCGCCTCGGCGGCTGTCAGGCGGGCTGCTGGCTTGCGATAGTAGTGCTGTGCTGCCGCTTCGGCACCAAAGACCCCTTCGCCCCACTCGACCACATTCAGGTAGAGCTCCAGGATGCGGCGTTTGTCCAACAAGGCCTCCAGCATCCACGCCAGCAGCAGTTCCTGCCCCTTGCGCCACAGGGTGCGTTCACCCGAGAGCAGCAGATTTTTCGCCAGCTGCTGGGTGATCGTCGATCCCCCCGCAAGCCGTGCCGGACGCACATGGCCAGCGCCGTTGCGCGATCTCATCGGGGCCAACCGCCGTTCGTTGCGCGCCCGGGCGGCCTCGATGGCCGCCCAGTCGACACCGAAGTGGCTGACGAAGCCGGCATCTTCTGACGCCACGACGGCACGCCGCAGGTGGGGTGAGATGGCTTCGTACGGCACCCAGCGCCGGTGCCACCCCCCAAGCCCCTGGCCCTGGCTGACCAGTCGCCACGCTTCGGAGCGCTGGAAGGCGGTGCTGTGCGGGTCCACCACCGCCAACAAGGCAATGCGCGCCGCGAACACCCCTTGCAGCAGCACGGTCGCGGCCAGCATCCACCCGGCGGCCCGTATCGCGCCGCGCAGCCAGCGTGTGGATGCTGGGGCGCGGCGCGCGCTGGGGGGCGGTGTGCGGCGGGGCGGGGCAGACATGGCAGCGTGCCGTTGTCGGGACGAGGGGGTCAGCGGGTATCGCTGATCTGGGTTTGCAGCCCTGCGTCGCGCGTGAAGCGAAAGCGCGATACCACCACAAGCTGGTCAGCGCGCTGGCGCATGGCCTGGCTGAAGCGCGCAAACTGCAGGCTGCGCACGATCGCTTGCGCCCGGCTGTCCAGGGGCGGGATACCCGAGCCCTGCACCACCTCGGTGTCGAGCACCCGGCCGTCGTGGTTGACGGTGATGACCATGGTCAGCTCGCCGTAGAGCTTGCGCCCATCCTGTTCGGGAAACTGCGCCGTGCCCCGATCCTCGATGCGCCGGCGCAGCTCGTCGTAGTACAGGGCGTAGACCTCTTCGCGCGTGGCGGGGCTGATATAGCGCTTGCGCGGGCGAGCGTTTTCCTCGTTGATGCGTTTTTCGATTTCGGCCAGCGTCTTGACCAAGGCTTGACGGCGCTGCTCACGGGTCTGGGCATCGCTGGTGTCGGCGGGTTGGGGTGCGCTTAGCCGGGCTATCTCCTGGCGCAGTTGGGCCAGCAACTGGCTTTGCCGCGCTTTCATGGTCTCGATGCGCAGATCCTCCTCGTCCAGGGCATCGCCAGCGCGCATCTGTACGGCGGGCGGCAGCGGCGAGGTGGCCCGCCCCCGTTCGGTGTCCCCGCCTCCGGCCATATTGGCCTGGGCGATGGCTTGGGGCCGTGTGGGGGGCTGATCGGCCCGCGCGTTAACGAGAATGACCTCCAGCGGGGTGTCCTGCAGCATCCGCTCTGGCCGCAGCGGCGGTGCAAACCGCACTGTCAGCACGGCGGCATGAACCACCACCGAAGCCGCCAGCGCCCACGGCAGCGGCTCGGCGCGAAAGCGGGCGGACAGCGATGCGAGGGCACGGGGCAGGACCATTGGCGGCTCGCTCCCAGTGCGCGCTAAGGGCCTGTGGCCGCTGGCGGGGCGCTATCGTCGGCGTCTTCCACGGCCACGGCGATCTCCAGCGGTGCGGCCAGCGGTTCTTCCGCTTCGCCCTCCAATGAGTCCTCCGTTTCGGCAACGGTCTCGACCTGACCCAGCTTCTCGATCACCGTGCCACTCACCTCCAGTGTCACCTCGTCTAGGCTGCCCAAACGCACGCGCACACGCTCGCCGCGCTGCAGTCCATCGGTGCCCAATGCGGTCAGCACCAGTGGCAGTGTCTCCGCGCGCAGCAGGTTGTCCTTCAGGTAGGCGGCTTCCAACTCGGTGATGCCCTGCTGGCGCAGGTAACGCAGCGTCCAGTAGCGCTCCATCGTGCTCTGGAACTGGCCATAGGCCGTGTAGGCGGCGTCAAATGCGCTGATGATGGCCAGCAGCGCCGTGTCCTTGGGCTTGAACGGGGCAGCCAGCGCGGCGGCAGCGCCGTGGCGAGCGCAGGCCACGATCTGCCACTGGTTGACCAGGTCCGTGTAGCGCCGCAGCGGCGAGGTGCTCCAGGCATAGCACGGCACGCCGATGCCGGCGTGCGGCAGCGCCTTGGTGCCCATGCGCACCTTGATGCCGGGGGCCAGGCTCGCCTGGCTGCGGTAAATCCCCGGTACGCCCAGGCTGGCCAGCCACTGGCCCCAGTGGCTGTTGGCCAGGATCATGGCCTCGGCCACCATCAGGTCCAGCGGCGCACCGCGCGCGCGCGTGCCGATGAGCACCGTCTCCTCACCGGTCGGCTCCGGCCCCGTGACGCCCTCTAGCTTGAAGGTGTAGTCGGGGCGGGTGAAAGTTTCGGGCCGGCCGCGCACCGCCTCGCGCCGCGCCTTGCACGCTTGCGCCAGGCGCCACAGGAAGGCGAGCTGCGGCTGCAGCGCCGCCACCTCGGGTGGCGCTGCGTGTGCGCGCGTGGGATCGTCCAGCCACGCAACCGTCACCACGGTGTCGAGCTGGTCATGGCGCAGGTTGTGTGCGATTGGCACACGCTCCAGCCGCGTCGTCGCGCCGTGGATCTCCAGCGTCGCCTCGTCGATCGTCAGGTACAGCGACACCGCTGGCCGCGGTGCCCCCTCCAGCAGCGTGTAGGCCTGCACCACCGCATCGGGCAGCATGGTGATCTTGTGCCCCGGCATGTAAACCGTGGACAGGCGCTGGCGCGCCACGGTGTCCAGTGCACTGTCCGGCGCGAATGCCAACGCTGGTGCGGCGATGTGAATACCCAGCGTCACCGTGCCGCTGCCCAAACCCTGGACGCTCAAGGCGTCGTCGATTTCAGTGGTGCTGGAGTCGTCGATCGA
>CALEDU010000203.1 GCA_937949455.1 uncultured Tepidimonas sp.
AGGCCGTGACCTCGCGGTGGCTAAAGCTGACCGAAAACCCTTCCCCATGTAGCACCGAACCTGCCATGACCATCACCTATCCAGTTGATCCACCATGACTTTATCGAATGGTATCCATTAGAACCGTCCCCGCTCCACCCATGAGACGATGGCCCACAGCTTGCCTCAAATTCACGAAAATGGCTAATGGACAATCTGGGATGAAAGCAATTGTGGACCTTTTTTCGACGGATTACGGGCTCATGAGCGCCGGGGTGATCGCCTTTGTCATCGTTATGGGGGTGTGGTTCTATCGCTTCTTCTCGCGCAAGATGGCAGAGTCCGAGCGCGCCGCAGGCAAGCCCTGACGGTTGGCGCACGGGTGGTGCGACAATCCGCCCATGCAAGATCGCTGCCTGCCTGCCGCAGATGTCGAACCCGGCGGCACCACCCGTGAGGCGCTCGGGGCCGCGCTGGACGCGCTGCTGGAGCCGGCGCGCTTTCAGGACTATGGCCCCAACGGCTTGCAAGTCGAGGGACGCCGGCCGATTCGCCGTCTGCTCAGCGGCGTGACCGCCAGTTTGGCCTTGATTGAAGCAGCGATCGAGGCCGGTGCCGATGCCATCCTGGTGCACCATGGCTTGTTTTGGCGCGGACAGCGCGGCACCGTCACCGGCTGGATGAAAGCCCGCTTGCAGCGGCTGCTGGTGCACGACATCAATCTGTATGCCTACCACTTGCCGCTCGATGCGCATGCGGAACTGGGCAACAACGCCCAGCTCGGGCAGCGTTTGGGCTTTGCGCCGTTGAGTGATGAGGGATGGGGGCGCTTTGGGGATCAGCAGCTTGGCTTTCTTGGCGGCTGCGATGTGCAGGATGCCGCTGCACTGGCCGCGCGCGTCGAAGCCGTGTTGGGCCGACGCGCCACCTGGCTGCCGGGAGATGGCCGGCCGATTCGCCGGGTGGCCTGGTGCAGTGGGGGGGCGCAAGGCTATTTCGAGGCGGCCATCGCCGCTGGTGCCGATGCATTTTTGACCGGCGAGATCTCTGAGCCCCAGGCGCACCTGGCACGTGAGTGTGGTGTGGCCTTCCTGGCGTGCGGGCACCATGCCACCGAGCGTTACGGTGCACCGGCCGTGGGCGCGCATGTGGCCGCCCAGCTCGGCATCGAACACCGCTTCATCGACATCGACAACCCCGCCTGATGGACGCATCCCGCATGCCCGCCGACCGGGGCGATGCCCCCATCGCCATCACCATGGGGGATGCGGCCGGCATCGGGCCGGAGATCGTGGCCGAGGTGTTCCGGCGCTGGCCCGAGTGGTCGTCTCGCTGTGTGGTGGTGGGGGATGTGGCGGTGATGCGGCGGGCGGCGCAGGTGGGCGGGGGGCTGTTGCCGATCGCCGTGCTGGACGCGCCCGCGCAGGCGGGGCATGTGCCGCCGCGGTGCGTGCCCGTGTGGCCTGCGGTGTCGATCCCGGTATTGCCACCCTTTGGCCAGATCAGTGCCGTGGCGGGCCGGGCGGCCGCAGATGCCGTGATCATCGCCGCCCAGGCCGCGCTGCGCGGCGAGGTGAGTGCCATCGTAACCGCCCCCCTGCACAAGGCCGCGCTGGCCGCAGCCGGCGTCGATGTGCCTGGTCACACCGAACTGCTGCAGCGCATCGCTGCACAGGCGCGTGGTCTGGTGCCTGCCGAAATGCCGGTACGCATGATGCTGTCCAACGATGTGCTGCGCACTGTGCTGGTCAGCATCCACATACCGCTGCGCGAGGCGGTCGAGGCCGTCACCGAAGCGGCCGTGTGGGAGACGCTGCGCATCACCCACGACCATTTTTGCCGTTTGTTGGGTTGGCCGCGTTGCCGCATCGCCGTCGCAGGGCTCAACCCGCACGCGGGCGAAGGCGGGCTGTTTGGGCGCGAGGAGATCGACGCCATCTGGCCGGCCATCGCCCGCGCGCAGGCTGCAGGCTGGGCGGTCACCGGACCGCACCCGCCGGACACGGTGTTCATGCGTGCACGGGCCGGGGAGTTCGATGTGGTGGTCGCCATGTACCACGATCAGGGTCTCATTCCAGTCAAGTACCTGGGGCTCGATCGGGGCGTCAACACCACACTGGGCCTGCCATTCGTGCGTACCAGTCCTGATCACGGAACGGCGTTCGACTTGGCAGGGCGCGGCTTGGCCGATCCTGCCAGCCTGTTGGCAGCGCTGGAGGCCGCATGGACGATGCGTGCTCGGCGGTGAGGGGATTGACCTGCTGGCTTTGTGGATTAGGGTTTGCCGAGCGGCAATGCACTACAATGCTGTGTGGTATTCGTGCGTACGCTGCTGCTCGGGTGACGTGCGCATGTCGTTTGCTACCGCCTTTGAGAAAGACTATCCCCCATGAGCGAAGCCAACCTCGATCAGGACCGCCGGACCTGGCTGATTACCTCGTGCGCCGTGGGTGGCGCAGGCGTGGCTGCCGTTGCGGTCCCCTTCGTCAGTTCGTTTGCGCCGTCCGAGCGTGCCAAGGCCGCTGGTGCCTCGGTCGAAGTGGATGTCTCCAAAATTCAGCCCGGCGAGAAGGTCGTGGTCGAATGGCGGGGCAAGCCGGTTTGGGTGATGCGCCGCACGCCGGAGCAGTTGGCGTCGCTGGAGCAGGTCGAGTCCCAGCTCGCCGACCCCGAGTCAGACCGCAAGGCGTACCCGACGCCGCCGTATGCAAAAAATCGGCACCGCTCGATCAAGCCGGAAATCCTTGTGGCAGTCGGCATTTGCACGCATCTGGGTTGTTCGCCGGTGGATAAGCTGCAGCCCGGGCCGCAGCCGTCGCTGCCCGACGATTGGAAGGGTGGCTTCCTGTGCCCCTGCCACGGCTCGACCTTCGACATGGCGGGCCGGGTGTTCAAAAACAAGCCGGCACCAGACAACATGGAGGTGCCGCCGCACCACTATGTCTCGGATACGGTCGTGCTGATCGGCGAAGACCCGCCCAAGGCCTGATCTGCCGCTTTTGCACCGAATCCACGCACTAGGGAATCATCATGGCCGAATTCAAGGAAGCCCCCCCCAACGCCTCGCGCGGCGAGCAGCTCCTGACTTGGATTGACAACCGCTTCCCGCTGTCCAAGCTGTACAAGGAGCATCTGGCCGAATACTACGCGCCAAAGAATTTCAATTTTTGGTATTTCTTCGGCTCGCTGGCCCTGCTGGTGCTGGTCATTCAGATCGTCACCGGCATCTTTTTGGTCATGCACTACAAACCGGACGCCTCGCTCAACGCGGCGGGCGTCCCGGTGGCCTTCGCCTCGGTCGAATACATCATGCGCGATGTGCCGTGGGGCTGGCTGATCCGCTACATGCATTCCACCGGGGCCTCTGCCTTTTTCATTGTGGTGTACTTGCACATGTTCCGCGGCCTGATCTACGGCTCGTACCGCAAGCCGCGCGAGTTGGTGTGGATCTTTGGTTGTGCGATCTTCCTGGTGCTCATGGCCGAGGCTTTCATGGGCTATCTGCTGCCCTGGGGTCAAATGTCGTACTGGGGGGCTCAGGTGATCGTCAACTTGTTTTCGGCCATCCCCTTCATCGGTCCCGATCTGGCGATCCTGATTCGGGGTGACTACGTCGTCAGCGATGCGACGCTCAACCGCTTCTTCAGCTTCCATGTCATCGCCGTGCCGCTGGTGTTGCTGGGATTGGTCGTGGCGCACATCATTGCCCTGCACGAGGTGGGCTCCAACAATCCGGACGGCATCGAGATCAAGGCCACCAAAGGCCCGGATGGCAAGCCGCTGGACGGCATCCCCTTCCATCCGTACTACACCGTGCACGACATTTTGGGGGTCTCGGTGTTCTTGATGGCGTTTTCGGCGATCATCTTCTTTGCTCCCGAGCTCGGCGGCTATTTCCTCGAATACAACAACTTCATTCCGGCCGACCCGATGGTGACGCCACCGCACATTGCGCCGGTATGGTATTTCACCCCTTTTTATTCGATGCTGCGCGCGATCACCAGCGAGATGATGTATGTGCTCGTTGCGCTGGTTCTGATCGGGGCTGCGCTCGGGGCGATCAAATCGTCCATGGGCCCGGTGGGCAAGGGCGGTCTGATTGGCGGCGCGGTGGTGTTGTCCGCGCTGATGCTGAGCATCGACGCCAAGTTCTGGGGCGTGGTCGTGATGGGCGGCGCGGTCATCATTCTGTTCTTCCTGCCCTGGCTGGACTATAGCCCGGTCAAGTCCATCCGCTACCGCCCGAGCTGGAACAAGTACCTGTATGCACTGTTCGTCATCAATTTCCTGATTCTGGGCTATCTGGGCGTGCTGCCACCGTCGCCGGTCGGTGAACGTGTTTCACAGGTGGGCACACTGCTTTACTTTGGCTTCTTCTTGCTGATGCCGTGGTGGAGCCGCCTAGGCGAGTTCAAGCCGGTTCCTGCCCGCGTCAACTTCCAGGCCCACTGAAATTCCAGGAGTCGAATCCCATGAAGCGATGGATTGCCACGGGTCTGGTGGCCCTCGGTGCGATGTTTGGGGTGTCCGGTGCGCTGCACGCCGCTGGCACCAGTTTCCCGATGGACAAGGCCCCACACCTGACCAACGATACGGCGGCGCTGCAAAACGGTGCCAAAATCTTTACCAACTATTGCCTGAGTTGTCACTCGGCGTCGTTCGTGCGCTACAACCGGCTGACCGAAATCGGCTTGACGGAAAAGCAGATCCGCGAGAATCTGATGTTCACCACCGACAAGGTGGGTGATCCGATGATGTCCGCGATCGACCCCAAGCAGGCCAAGGACTGGTTCGGCGCGCAGCCGCCGGATCTGTCGCTGGTGGCCCGCTCGCGAGCGGTGCAACTAAGCCACAGTGGTGCCGACTATCTGTACACGCTGCTGCGCGGCTACTACCGCGACCCCAACCGCCCCACGGGCTGGAACAATGTCGCTTTCCACAACATAGGCATGCCCCACCCGCTGTGGGAACTGCAGGGTGAGCGCAAACCATTGTTCGAAAAGGCCTCTAGCCACGGCCAGGAAGTGGAAGTCTTCCGCGGCTGGGAGGTCGTCAAGCCCGGCAAGCTGACCGAGGCCGAATACGACCGCACCGTCGCCGAGCTGGTGGCGTTTCTGGAATGGATGGCCGAGCCCGCCAAGAACGACCGCATCCGCCTCGGGGTGTGGGTGCTGATTTTTCTCGGGGTGTTTACCGTCATCGCTTGGCGCTTGAACGCCGCCTACTGGAAAGACATCAAGTAACCCTCCGACCGCGTGTCTGAGCGCGGTCCACGCAGTGGGTGAGCCAGCCGGCAGGCGGCCACCCGCTGTTTTCTTTTGTCGAGGAGCGAACACACCATGATGGTTCTGTACTCGGGCACTACCTGCCCGTATTCGCACCGTTGCCGTTTCGTGCTGTTCGAGAAGGGCATGGATTTCGAGATTCGCGATGTGGATCTGTACAACAAGCCCGAGGACATCGCGGTCATGAACCCCTATGGCCAAGTCCCTATCCTGGTCGAGCGCGACCTGATCCTGTACGAATCCAACATCATCAACGAGTACATCGACGAGCGCTTCCCGCATCCGCAGCTCATGCCGGGTGACCCGGTGGACCGCGCCCGCGTGCGGCTGTTTCTGCTCAACTTCGAGAAGGAGCTGTTCACGCACGTCTCGGTGCTGGAGCAACGCACACCCAAGCCGACCGACAGGCAGATCGAGAAAGCCAAGGCGCACATTCGCGACCGCCTGACCCAGTTGGCCCCCGTGTTCCTGAAAAACAAGTTTATGCTGGGGGACAATTTCTCCATGCTGGACGTGGCGATCGCCCCGTTGCTGTGGCGTCTGGACCACTATGGCATCGAGCTGAACAAGAATGCTGCTCCACTGCTGAAGTACGCCGAGCGCATTTTCTCGCGGCCGGCCTATATCGAGGCCCTGACACCGTCTGAAAAGGTCATGCGCAAGTGATAGACACCGATCTGCCCTCCACGCGTCCGTATTTGATCCGCGCCCTGCACGAATGGTGCACGGACGGGGGTTTCACCCCCTACATCGTGGTCGCGGTGGACGAGCGCGTGCAGGTGCCGCGTGAGTTCGTGCGCGATGGCCAGATCGTTCTTAATGTCAGCTTCGACGCCACCAGTGGCCTGCGGTTGGGCAACGACGTGGTCGAATTCAAAGCCCGCTTTGGTGGGGTACCACGCGAAGTGGTGGTGCCCGTCGACCATGTGATTGCCATCTATGCCCGTGAGAATGGACGGGGCATGGCCTTCCCCGCGCCACAGCCTGCTGCGCCGCAAACGCCGACCCATCGGCTGCAAGTGGTGGCCAGCGAGGAAGTGCGGGAATCGACCGATTCTGCGGGCGCCGCTCCTGCCGAGACCACGACCGACGGTGGTGACGGATCTGGCCGTCCACCGGCACCAGGTGGCAAGCGCCCAACGCTGACCCGGATCAAGTGATCTGCGTCACGGCTACAATACGGGCTGGTTGATAGGCAAGAGGAAGCAGGCAACGGGTCACGGGCAATCGACAGCCCAGCCGCGGTTGCCCATGGGCCGCTTTAGCTCAGCTGGTAGAGCACCCGCCTTGTAAGCGGTAGGTCGTCTGTTCGAGTCAGACAAGCGGCACCACGCACACTGTCCGCACCAAACAAAAAAACCCTTTCCGCCTCGTGTCGGAAAGGGTTTTTGGTTGTGGCGGAGAGAGAGGGATTCGAACCCTCGATACGGGGAAGACCCGTATACCGGATTTCGAGTCCGGCGCATTCGACCGCTCTGCCATCTCTCCGCGGTCGTAAAGCTTGCTATTGTAGCAGGGCAAGCAGCGGTTTCCGGCTCGGTGGCGCAGCGCCTACGCCTGCCGCAGCAGGGTCAGCGCGGCGTCGATGCGGTCGGCCGTCACGAATGTCTCGATGAGGCTGTGCAGGTCCGCACAGCCACTCCAGCCTTCGGCCTTGAGACGGGCGATGGCCTGAGCCGCGGCCTTGGGCGAGTCGAATCCGGCGCTTTGCAGCAGCACATGGCCTTTGGCGTCGGTCAGCTTGAAGTAAAAGCGCCCGTCGCTTTCGCGGTACTGCTTGAAAACCGGCGGTGCCACCTTGATGCCGGTTGCCTTGGCAGTGGGGGGCGGGGCCAGGTCGTCGAGGGGCCGCAGGCCGACGGCGGCGCGCAGCCGTGCCGCGAACGGGGCGGCCTGCGCGCGCGCTTTGGCGGCTCCGGCGCGCAGCAGGGCCTCCACCTGCTCTGGGTGGGCCATCAGCGCCTCGTAGGTGGCGCGCATGGGGGCGATTTCGCGGTCGATACGCTCGAACAAGCGCTCTTTGGCCTCGGCCCAAGCGATGCCGGCGGCAAAATCGCGTGCCAGGGCGGCAGACTCGTCGGCCGTGGCAAAGGCTTGATAGATTTGGAACAGTGCCGAGCCCTCGGTGGCCTTGGGCTCGCCTGGCGCACGGGCGTCGGTGACGATGCCCATGATGAGCCGCCGCAGCTGTTCGCGCGGCGCAAACAGCGGAATGACGTTGTCGTAGCTCTTGCTCATCTTGCGGCCATCCAGGCCGGGCAGGGTGGCGACCTGTTCGTCGATGACCGCCTCTGGCAGCGTGAAGTGCTCGCCGTACTGGTGGTTGAAGCTGGACGCCAGATCGCGCGCCATTTCGATGTGCTGGATCTGATCGCGGCCGACGGGCACACGGTGCGCATTGAACATCAGGATGTCGGCCGCCATCAGCACGGGGTACATGAACAGGCCCATGGTGACGCCATCGTCCAGGTCGCGCCCCTCGGCGGTGTTTTTGTCCACGGCGGCTTTGTAGGCGTGGGCGCGGTTGAGCAACCCCTTGCCGCAAACGCAGGCCAGCAGCCAGGTCAGCTCTGGGATTTCGGGGATGTCGGACTGGCGGTAGAAGGTCACGCGCTCGGGGTCCAGACCGCACGCGACCCAGGTGGCGGCGATCTCTAGGGTGGAGCGCTGCACGCGGGCCGGGTCATGCGTGGAGATGAGGGCGTGGTAGTCGGCAAGGAACAGATAGCTGTCGATGCCCGGCTGCCGGCTGGCGCGCACGGTGGGGCGAATGGCGCCGACATAGTTGCCCAGGTGCGGTGTGCCGGAGGGCTTGATACCGGTGAGGACGCGAACGGTGGTCATGGAGCAACGGTGGGATGCGGCGGGCCGGACCCGCACTCAGAACAGCAGCCAGCGCAGCGGCGTGAGTAGCCACTCGATGGCCTGGGCGGTGATCTGCATGAGCGGGCGCAGCCACAGGCTGCTGACCACGCCGGTGACGACCAACGCCAGGACGATGAAAAAACCATACGGCTCGATGCGCGACAGTGTCATGGCCGGGCGCATGGGCAACAAGCCGACCAGGATCCGTCCACCGTCCAGCGGCGGCAGCGGAAACAGGTTGAAGGCAAACATCACCAGATTGACCAGGACACCTGCGCGCGCCATGCCATTGAAGAACGGCTCCTGCACCTCCAGCGCGACCAGCAGGTAGCCCGCAGCCGCCCAGCCAATGGCCTGCACCAGATTGGCCGCCGGTCCGGCCAGGGCCACCCAAATCATGTCGCGCTTGGGGTGGCGCAACCGAGCGAAGTTGACCGGTACCGGCTTGGCATATCCGAATAGGAAGGCCCCAGCCGTGGCGAAATACAGCAGCAGCGGCATAGCGATCGTGCCGACGGGGTCGATGTGCCGCATGGGGTTGAGCGTGATGCGGCCCAGCCGCTCGGCCGTCGGGTCGCCAAAGTGCAGAGCGGCATAGCCATGCGCAGCCTCATGCACGGTGATGGCAAACAGCACCGGCAGCGCGTAGATCGCGATGGTTTGGATGATTTCGGCCAGGTCCATGGCAGGATTGTCGCAGGTGGCGTGCAGGCTGCGGCTTCACAGGCCCAGCGGTGCGAGTGGCCCGCGGCCGATGCGCAGCACTGTGGGCTCACCGCCCGTGCCCATCGGTGTCAGATCGACGACGGTGGTGGGCTCCAGCGGGCAGGCACCAGCGTCGATGACGGCGGCCACGTCGTGTTCCAGCCGGTGGCGGATGGCGTGCGCATCGTTCAACGGCAGTGCTTCGCCCGGCAGGATCAGCGTGGTGCCCAGCAGTGGGGCACCGTGCAAAGTCAGCAGTTCGCGCAGGGCACGGTGCTCGGGTACGCGCAGGCCGATGGTCTTGCGCGAGGGGTGGCTGACGCGGCGCGGGACTTCCTTGCTCGCCTCTAGGATGAAGGTGTATGGCCCCGGGGTGGCAGCCTTCAACAGGCGATACTGACGATTGTCTACGCGCGCATAGGCGGCGAGTTCAGACAGGTCGCGGCACAGCAATGTCAGGTGGTGCCGCTCGTCCACACCGCGAATGCGCCGCAGCTGCTCCACGGCCGCCTTGTCGTCCAGGTGGCATACCAAGGCATAACTGGAATCCGTGGGCACCGCCAGTACGGCTCCACCTTGCAGTGCCTGGGCCGCCTGACGCAGCAGGCGGAGTTGCGGGTTGACAGGGTGGACTTCGAAAAACTGGGCCATGCGCACTGTCCCCGGCGTCAATGCAGGATGCGGTGGGCCAACAGCTCCCACACGGGGGTGAGCCGACCGTCCAGATAGGGCAGCGCACCCAAATCGGTGTGCGACTCGTCAGGGCTGTGGAAGTCACTGCCACGCGAGGCGGCCAGTCCAAACTCCAGCGCCATATCGGCATAGCGCACCGCCTCGGCGCTGCTGTGGCTGCCGGTGACCACCTCCACCGCCCGGCCGCCGTGCGCCGCGAATTCGGCAAACAGCGCGTATTCCTGCGTGGGGTTGGGGTGGGCATAACGCGCCGGATGGGCGATGACGGCGATACCTCCGGCCTGGGTGATCCAGCGCACGGCGTCACCCAGTGTGGCCCAGCGGTGCTCGACGTAGCCGGGTTTGCCTTCGGTCAGAAAGCGCCGGAATACCTCGTGCGTGTCGTGGCAGACGCCCGCCTCGACCAAATAGCGCGCGAAGTGGGTGCGCGAGATGAGTTCTGGGTTGCCCACGTATTTGAGCGCGCCTTCGAATGCGCCCCGGATGCCGACGGCGGCGAGCTGCTGTGCCATCTCGCGTGCGCGCCGCTCGCGTCCGCCGCGTGTGTGTGCGAGGCCCTGCACGAGCTGGGGATCGTCCGGGTCCACCCCCAGGCCGACGATGTGCACCGTCAGACCGGCGAAGGTGACTGAGATTTCGACGCCGCTCAGATAGGGCAGGCCGAGTGCCCGCGCCGCCTGCGCGGCCCGGTGCTGGCCACCCACTTCATCGTGATCGGTCAGCGCCCACAGTTCCACCCCGTTGGCTTTGGCGCGTTCGGCCAGCGCCTCGGGCGCGAGCGTGCCGTCGGAGACCGTGGAGTGGCAGTGCAGGTCGGCATTCAGGATGGTCATGTCGAACCATTGTAGGCGCGCGGCTACACTCGTGCCGTGTCGCTGTTCAAATCCGCTTCGATCGTCTCGCTGCTGACGCTGGCATCGCGCATCACCGGTCTGGTGCGCGAGCTGCTGATTGCCGCCACCTTCGGGGCCAGCGCGCTGACCGACGCTTTCAATGTGGCGTTTCGCATCCCCAACCTGCTGCGCCGGCTGTTTGCCGAGGGGGCGTTTTCGCAGGCGTTCGTGCCGGTGCTGGCCGCCACGCGCCAGGCGCAGGGCGATGCGGCCACGCATGAGCTGATCGACCGCGTGGCGACGCTGCTGGTCGCAGCGCTGTTGTTGACCTGTGTGATCGGAGTGGTCGGCGCCCCGCTGTTGGTGTGGGCCATGGCGTCGGGTTTACAGCAAACCCCGCGCGGTTTCGACGTCGCCGTGGTGCTGACGCGCTGGATGTTCCCCTACATCGGCTTCATGTCGCTGGTGGCGCTCAGTGCCGGCATCCTCAACACCTGGCGGCGCTTTGCGGTGCCGGCCGCGACCCCAGTGCTGCTCAACGTGGCCATGATTGGCGCGGCCTGGTGGGGGGCCCCAGCGCTGGGGCGCTGGGGCCTGGAGCCCATTTATGCGTTGGCCGCTGGCGTCATGCTGGGGGGCGTGCTGCAGCTGGGTGTGCAGATGCCCGCGCTGGCGCGGCTGGGGTTGCTGCCTCGGGTGCGGTTGACCCGTGCGGGGCTGCGTGCCGGCTGGCAGCACCCGGGCACGCGCCGCATCCTGACGCTGATGGGGCCAGCCCTGCTGGGGGTGAGCGTGGCCCAGGTATCCCTGCTGATCAATACCCAGATTGCGTCGCATTTGGCTTCGGGCAGCGTGTCGTGGCTGACCTATGCCGATCGGCTGATGGAGTTTCCCACAGCGCTGCTGGGGGTGGCGCTGGGGGTGGTGCTGTTGCCGCAGTTGGCTGCGGCACAGGCGGCGGGCGATGGGGACCGCTACAGCCGTTTGCTCGACTGGGGGTTGCGCTGGGTGGTGCTGCTGGCCGTGCCCAGCGCCGTGGGTTTGTTGGTGTTTGCCCAGCCGCTGGTGGCCGTGCTCTACCACTACGGCGCCTTCACGGCGGCTGACGTGCGGCAAACCGCCTTGGCACTGACGGGGTATGGCGTCGGATTGCTTGGGCTGATCGCCATCAAGGTGCTGGCACCCGGTTTTTATGCCCAGCAGGACATTCGCACACCGGTGCGCATTGCCGTGGTGGTGTTGATCTTCACCCAGGTCATGAACGCAGTACTGGTGCCGCATCTGGCCCATGCGGGGCTGGCCTTGGCGATCGGGCTGGGGGCGCTGCTCAATGCCGGGTGGCTGCTGACCGGGCTGGTGCAGCGGCAGGCGTATGTCCCACAGCCGGGCTGGGGTCGTTTTGCCATGCAAGTGGTAGCCGCTGCCGGGGCGTTGACGGGGTATCTGCTGTGGCTGGAGCAGGCGTATGACTGGATCCACCCCGAAAGTCGCCTGCTGCGCGCGGGGTTGCTGTCGGCAGGCATGCTTGGGGCCGGGGCGGCCTACTTTGGGGTGTTGGCCTTGACCGGTTTGCCGTTGCGGCAGTTTGTGCGAAAGTAACGCTATGAACTGGTCCGCGCGGCCACCTTCCTCGCTTGACTACTTCGCCTCGCTGGTGGCGCAGGATGATGGGTTTCCGCTGTTGGAAGCCACGGCCGCCATCGCCCTGGATGAGTATCCCGACCTCGACGTCCAAGCGGTGCTCGACGGGGTGGACCGGTTGCTCGAGCGGCTGCGCCGGCGCCTGCCGGCGGATGCCGGGCACCTGCACCGGCTGCGCGTGCTCAACCAGTTTTTTTTCCACGATCTGGGGTTTGGCGGCAACGTCAACGACTACTACGACCCGGAAAACAGCTACCTGCACACGGTGCTGCGCACGCGCCGGGGCATCCCGATCAGCTTGGCGGTGATTTGGTTGGAACTGGCACAGGGCATCCGCTTGCGTGCGGTTGGGGTGAATTTTCCTGGGCACTTTCTGATCAAGATCCATCTGCCACAAGGGCAGGTCATCCTGGATCCGTTCACGGGGCGCACCCTCAGTCGCGAAGATTTGGCCGAACGGCTGGAGCCGTATAAGCGCCGCAACGGACTGGTGGACGATTTTGACGTGCCTGTGGGCCTGTATCTGCAGGCTGCGACGCCGCGCGATATCGTGGCGCGGGCGCTGCGTAACCTCAAGGAAATCCACCGCACACAGGAAGATTGGCAGCGGCTGATCCCTGTGCTCGACCGTCTGATCGTGCTACTGCCCGAGGCCTGGGCCGAGGTGCGTGATCGCGGACTGGCCTGGGCGGAGCTGGGGCAGCCTGCCCGGGCATTGCCCGATCTGGAAGCCTATCTGGCCCACGCCGATGATCCGCTGGAGGCGCAAGCCATCGCTCAGCGCGTGCGCGAGTTGCGCGACCGCGCAGCCTGACAGCTTGGCGGCGCGCATGGAGCTAGGGGGCGGACGCAGCGAACCCCCGACAGCCGCTTTGCAGTCCCCTGAGCGTCAGCGGACGACGACCGCAGCACCGTCGCCGCGCGGCGCGATGCGGCCAATGCTGTGCACCGTTTCGCCCTGCGCGCGCAGCGTCGCCGCCGTGGCGTCGGCGTGATCGGCCGCGACCACCACCACCATGCCGATGCCGTTGTTGAAGGTGCGGTTCGCCTCGGCGTCGTCGATGCCGGCGGTGCGCTGTAGCCAGGCAAATAGCTCGCTTTGCGGCCAACTGCCCTTGATGAGGTGGGCGGCAAGCCCTTGCGGCAGAACACGCGGGATGTTTTCCAGCAGGCCGCCCCCGGTGATATGCGCCAGCGCCTTGATTGGGTGTTGTTGCAATGCGGCCAGCACGGGCTTCACATACAACCGCGTCGGGGCCATGATGGCTTCGCGCAGCGGCCGGCCGTCCAGTGTGGTGGGCAGCCGGGCACCGGCGCGCTCCAGGCACTTGCGCACCAGGCTAAAGCCGTTGGAGTGCACGCCGTTGGAGTCCAAGCCCAGCACCACGTCGCCAGTACGCACATCGGCGCCGGTGAGGATGCGCGACTTTTCCACCACGCCGACACAAAAGCCCGCCAGATCGTATTCGCCGGGTGGGTACATGCCGGGCATCTCGGCGGTCTCGCCGCCAATCAGCGCGCAACCGGATTCCTCGCAGCCGCGGGCAATGCCAGCCACCACGCGCGCGGCGGTATCGACGTCAAGCTTGCCACAGGCGAAGTAGTCCAGGAAGAACAGCGGCTCGGCCCCCTGCACCAACACGTCGTTGACGCTCATCGCCACGAGGTCGATGCCCACGGTGTCGTGCATGTCCCACTCGAAGGCGAGCTTGAGCTTGGTGCCGACGCCGTCCGTGCCGCTGACCAGCACGGGCTCGCGGTAGCGCTTGGGGATCTCGAACAGCGCGCCAAAGCCGCCGATGCCTGCCAATACCCCCTCGCGCAGCGTGCGGCGGGCCAGTGGTTTGATGCGCTCGACGAGCGCGTCGCCTGCATCGATGTCGACGCCGGCATCTTTGTAAGAGAGGGGGGTCGTGTTCATGGGGTCGGTACAATCCCCCTGATTGTACGGGCGCCCGCTTGACCGTGACCAGGATGTGCGCCCGCTGCCGTGATCGCCCGATGCTGCTGACCGATTCCCAACGACAGGCTTTGCTGTGGCTGGCCCTGGCTGTTGCCGGCTGGTGGGGGGTGTCTTTGCTCGCGCCGGTGTTGTTGCCCTTCGTGGTGGCGGCGATGTTGGCTTACGCGCTGCGGCCGGTGGTGGCGTGGTTGGCCGCGCGCCGTGTGCCGCAGTGGCTGGGTGCCGGCCTGGCCATTGTGCTGTTGATGCTGGTGCTGCTGGCGGTGGTGCTCATCGTCGTGCCAGTCGTCACCCAGCAGTGGCCCTTGTTGCGCGAGCAAATCCCGCCACTGCTGGAGCGGCTCAATGCCTGGCTGGTGCCGCTGGCACAGCGCTACGGGTTCGATCTCGCCATCGACGTGGAGGCCGCGCGCGCGCTGCTGCGGCGCATGATCAGTGGCCACGAGGAACAGTTACTGGACCATGTGCTGGCGTCGTTGCGCATCGGTGGCAGCGTGCTGCTGGCGGTGTTGGGCAATCTGGTGCTGATGCCGGTGGTTGCTTACTATCTGTTGCTCGATTGGGATGCGGTGGTGGCGCGCTGTCGCGCGCTGGTGCCGCCGCCGTGGCGCCCGGCGGTCGCGCGTTTTTTGGCCGAAGCCGATGCGGTTTTGGGGCAGTATCTGCGCGGCCAATTGTTGGTCATGGGGACGCTGGCGGTGTTCTACGCGGTAGCGCTTGCGCTGGTGGGCCTCAAGCTCGCGGTACCGATCGGGGTCTTCACCGGGCTGGCGGTATTCGTGCCGTATTTGGGTTTCGGCTTGGGTCTGGTGTTGGCCCTGCTCGCAGCCTTGCTGCAATTTCAGAGTGCGCTGGGTGTGCTGCTGGTTGCGGCGGTGTATGCGGCGGGGCAGGTCATCGAAAGCTTTTTCCTCACCCCCCGGCTGGTTGGCGAACGCATTGGTTTGCACCCCATCGGGGTCATTTTCGCCCTCATGGCGTTTGGCCATCTGTTTGGCTTCGTGGGTGTGCTGATCGCCTTGCCTGTATCCGCAGTGCTGCTGGTGGCCATGCGGCGCTTGCAGGCGCTGTACGTCGGCAGCCCTTTGTACCGCTCTGGCGCTGCGCTGCCCAAGCCGGGGGAAGACTGAGTGGAGCAGCTCGTCCTCGACCTGGGGCTGGCACCCACACCGACCTTGACCAACTTCGTGACCGATGGCAATGAGCCGGTCTGGGCGCACCTGCGGCTGTGGGTTCAGTCATTGCCGCACGCGCCGCAGCCCATATATTTATGGGGGCCGGCCGGCAGCGGCAAGACGCATCTGTTGCGCGCAGTGGCCCAGTCGCTGGTAGAGCGAGGCGAGTCCACGGGCTGGCTCGGGGCTGCCGTGACCCGTCCGGCGCCTTTTGACGAGCGCTGGTCAGCGGTGTTGCTGGACGATGTGCAGCTTTACACGGCCGAGCAGCAAGCCGTCGCTTTCAATTGGTTTGTGAACGCCCAGTCCCCTGCGGTCGGCCCACAGCGTGCGGTGCTGGCGTGCGGCGATCGCCCCCCGGCGGACTTGTCCCTGCGAGAGGACTTGCGCAGCCGTCTCGCTTGGGGGCATGTGTTCCAATTGCATCCGTTGGACGAACCGGCGCGCCGCGCCGTGCTGCGCCGAGCGGCCGCTGCCCGGGGCATGGTCTTGTCCGACGAGGTCATGGACTTCATGCTCAACCGCTTTGCGCGCGATCTGTCGAGCCTGATGGCGCTGCTGGATCGTCTGGATGGCTATGCGCTGCGCACCCAGCGCCCGATCACGATCCCGTTGGTGCGCGCCATGCTGGCCGACGCGTGAGGGCCGTTTGACCCCGATGGACTGCCTTGCCATGAAGAACTCAGCGGCCACGCCCGTTCTGTCGCCCCTTGCTTGCGAGTCCGCGCCAGGGGCGCGAGCCCGAGTGGGCATTGCCCTGTTCGATCTGGACCATACGCTGCTGCCGCTGGATTCGGACTACGCCTGGGGCGAGTTCACCTCCCGCATCGGATGGACCGATCCAGTAGACTTTGCCCGGCGCAACGATGCATTTTTTGCCGATTACCAAGCGGGCCGCTTGGATATCCATGCATATGTGCGTTTTGCCACCGATGCGATGCGCGTGCACGGCCCGCAGGCGGCCGCCGAGGCGCATGCGCGCTTCATGGCCGAGGTGATCGAGCCGGCGATCCGGCCCGAGGCGCGCGCCTTGCTGGCCGCGCACCGCGAGCGCGGCGACCGGGTGGTCATCGTCACCGCTACCAACGAGTTCGTCACCCGGCCGATCGCCCGCGCGCTGGGGGTCCAGACGCTGATCGCCGTGGAATTGGAGCGCGGCCCTGACGGCTGGATCACCGGAGCCGTGCGCGGCGTGCCTTCGTTTCGCGAGGGCAAGGTTAGCCGCGTGGCGCAATGGCTGGCGGCCCAGGGGCTGGATTGGGACGGCGTGCATGTGACCTTTTATTCCGACTCTACCAACGACCTGCCCCTGCTGGAGCGCGCCGACGTGCCCGTGGCCACCAATCCGGGGGCGGGTTTGCGTCAACTGGCGCGCGAGCGTGGCTGGCGCATCCTGGACCTGTTCGACCCTCTCCCATGATCAAGACGCTGATCGACAAACTGCTGGACAAGACGGTGCGGCCGACCTTGCGCCGGTCCCGCTTTGGCAAGCGCGAGGACGTGCCGGTGTCCGTGCACGGCATCGACCCCTCGCTGGTGGACGGCCGTGCTTTGGACGTGGTACACACGCTCAAGCGT
The DNA here is from genome assembly GCA_937949455.1 of uncultured Tepidimonas sp. Taxonomy (GTDB): domain Bacteria; phylum Pseudomonadota; class Gammaproteobacteria; order Burkholderiales; family Burkholderiaceae_C; genus Tepidimonas. The sequence continues at coordinate 16,718 of CALEDU010000203.1, forward strand.
GCTGGCTATCAGGCCTATATCGTGGGCGGCGCGGTGCGCGACTTGCTGCTGGGCCTGCGGCCGAAAGATTTCGATGTGGCCACCAATGCCACGCCGGAGCAGGTCAAGGCGCTGTTTCGCCGCGCCTTCATCATAGGGCGGCGCTTTCGCATCGTGCATGTGGTGTTTGGCCGCGGACGCGAGCACGAGGTCATCGAGGTTTCCACCTTCCGGGCCTACCTCGACTCGGCAGCCGCCGAGCCCGTGGTGGGCGACGGGCGTTCCCAGCGCGCCCTGGCCGGGGTGTCGTTGGCGGTGGATGCCAGCGGCCGAGTGCTGCGCGACAACGTCTGGGGGACGATCGAGCAGGACGCGGCGCGGCGTGACTTCACCATCAACGCCATGTATTACGACCCGGAGACCGAGACCGTGGTCGATTTCCACCAGGGTATACGCGACGCCCGCAAACGCCTGCTGCGCATGATCGGGGACCCGTCCACCCGCTACCGAGAAGACCCCGTGCGCATCATCCGCGCCGTGCGTTTTGCGGCCAAGCTCAGCGCTCTGGGCTTCAAGCTCGACGACAAAACCCGTGCCCCCATGGTGGCACACCTGCCGCTGCTGGCCGACGTGCCGCCCAGCCGGCTGTTCGACGAGATGCTCAAGCTGCTGCAGACGGGCCACGCGATGGCCAGTGTGGAGGCGCTCAAGGCCAATGGGCTGGCGCGCGGCATCTACCCGCTGCTGGATGTGGTGGTGGAGCGGGGCGAGGACCCCTTCGTGCGCGCGGCGCTGCAGGACACCGACCGCCGCGTGGCCGAGGACAAGCCGGTGGCACCGAGCTTTTTGCTCGCCTGCGTGCTCTGGCAGGATGTGCGCACGGCTTGGCAGCGGCGCCTTGGGGCTGGGGTGCCGACGTTTCCGGCGCTGGCCGAGGCGGTGGACGAGGTGTTCGAGTCGCGCATTGGCGATGTCTCTGGCCGCGGCAAGCTGGGTGCCGACATGCGCGAGATCTGGATGATGCAGCCACGCTTCGACAAGCGGACCGGGCAGAGCCCCTTTACGCTGGTGGAGCAGCCCCGTTTTCGGGCGGGTTTCGATTTTCTGCGCTTGCGCGCTCAGGTGGGCGAGGTAGAGGAAGAACTCTCGCACTGGTGGGAGACCTTCAGCCTGGCGGGCGAAGCCGTGCGGCGCGATATGGTGGAGGCCATCCGGCTGGAGCAGCAGCGTGCCAAGGTGCCGGGCAAGGCTGCGCGCCGCCGCCGCCGGCGCAAGCCCGCTGCCGACGGGGAAGGTGGGAGCGCAGCGGCAGATGGCGGTGCCCCGGCGGATGGTGGTGCCCCCGATGCGTGACGCCGTCACGGCCTACATCGGTATCGGCGCCAACCTGGGCGATGCTGCGGCCCAAGTCCAAGCCGCTTTGCAGTGGCTGGACGAGCTGCCGCAGACGCGGCGCATCGCCGCTTCGGGCCTGTGGCGCAGCGCGCCGGTGGATGCCGATGGGCCGGACTACTGCAATGCGGTCGCCGCAGTGTCCACCCGCCTGAGCGCCCCCGCGCTGCTGCAAGCGCTCCATGCGCTGGAGGCCCGTGCCGGCCGGGCGCGCCCCTACCGCAACGCCCCGCGCACGCTGGACCTGGACCTGCTGCTCTACGGCAGCGCCCGCATCCAGTCCCCCCAACTCACCGTGCCCCACCCGCGCATGACTCAGCGCGCTTTTGTGCTGATGCCGCTGGCGCAAATTGCGCCCGACCGGGTACCCACCCCTGCGCTGCAGGCGCTCGCCGGACAACACGTCGAGCCGATGGTGCAGGCGGTCTGAGCCAGCGGTCCGGGGAGGCGGCTCAGGGCGCCAGCCGCTCGCGCACCCAGCGCTCGCCTTCCCGCCGGTAGCGCAGCCGGTCGTGCAGGCGGCTCTTGCGGCCCTGCCAAAACTCCCAGGTGTCGGGTTTGAGGCGAAAGCCCCCCCAGTGAGGGGGGCGCGGTGGATTCAGCAAGAACTGAGCGGCATATTTGGCCGCATTGGCCACCAGCACGCCCCGGCCGTCGATCACCTGACTCTGAGGGCTGGCCCAGGCGCCGATGCGGCTGTCCAAGGGTCGGCTGGCGTAGTAAGCGTCGCTTTCCTCGGCGCTGACTTTTTCCACCATGCCCTCGATGCGCACCACCCGCTCCAGCTCCACCCAGTGGAACTGCAGTGCCGCGTAGGGGTTGCCGGCCAGTTCGCGGCCCTTGCGGCTGTCGTAGTTGGTGTACCAGACGATGCCGCGCTCGTCGTAGCCTTTGATGAGCACCACGCGGGTGCTGGGCCGCAGGTCGCTGCCCACAGTGGCCAGGGTCATGGCGTTGGGCTCGGGCAGTTCGGCGCGGATGGCCTCGTGTAGCCACTGATCAAACTGTCGCAGGGGATCGGCGTGCGAGGCGTCCTCGCTGAGCTCGGCTTTTTCGTAGCTTTTGCGCAAGTCGGCAATATTCATGGCATCAGTATGCAGCATGGCATGGCCGGCTGGGCCGCAGGGGATAATCTGCCTTATGCGTGTCCCCAATCCCCATGCCCCTGAGCCCCACGACTGGATCGACGTCGAAGCACTGACGCGCAGCGGCGACGGCCTGTCAGGGGCCTTTGCCCTGGCCCGCCTGCCCCGCGTGCTGGCCGACGCCCCCGATCTGTCAGGGCAGGCACAGGAGGCCGTGCGCTGGCGCGTGCAGGCCGAATGGCGCGATCCGCCGCCCGCGGTGGCGGCGGCCGTGCGCGCATTGGCTGGCGGGCGCCGTGCGCCGCTGCCGCGGCAGTTATGGTTGCGTCTGCAGGCCGAGGGTCGGGTGCCGTTGGTCTGCCAGCGCTGCCTGGAGCCGTACTGGCAGCCGGTGATGGTTGATCGCTGGTTTCGCTTCGTGGCCGACGAAGCCGCCGCCGAGGCGCAAGATGAGTCCTGCGAAGAGGACTTGCTGGTGCTCGACGGCCCGCGCTATCCCTTGCGGGAACTGGTGGAGGAGGAGTTGCTGCTGGCCGCGCCGCTCGTACCACTGCACGAGGTCTGCCCGCATCCCATCCCGCTGGCGGCGGGCGATGCCCTGGGGCGCGGGGGCGAGGCTGGGGCTCCTTTGCCGCGGCCTCACCCCTTCGAGGCATTGGCTGCCCTCAAGGCCAAGCGATTCTGACCGCTTTGGTCAACCCTGCCCCCCGACTTGGGCTTGCGGGCGCTGGGCCGGGCTGGGTATAATGCAAGGTTTATCAGCTTGCACCCGTATTCCAGGAACCGATCATGGCCGTACAGCAAAATAAAAAGTCGCCGTCCAAGCGCGGCATGCACCGCTCGCACAACGCGCTGTCCGTGCCGGGCATGGCCGTCGAGCCCACCACCGGCGAGACGCATCTGCGCCACCACATCAGCCCCAACGGCTTCTATCGCGGCCGTCAGGTCATCAAGAACAAGTCTGAGGCTTGATTTGTGCGGCGGACATGGGCGGCGCGGCGTCTTGCGTGCGATCGCCTGAGGATGCCGTGATTCGGATCGCTGTCGATTGCATGGGGGGGGATCATGGCCCCTCCGTGACGTTGCCCGCTTGTGCGGCTTTTTTGGCTGCGCATCCCAAGGCTCGTTTGCTGCTGGTGGGGCGCCCCGAGGCCCTGTCTGCGTTGCCGTCGGGGTTGGATGTCGACCGCTGTACCGTGGTGCCCGCGGCTGAGGTCGTCGAAATGGATGACCCGGTCGAGGTGGCCTTGCGCCGCAAGAAAGATTCGTCCATGCGCGTGGCCATCGCACAGGTCAAAGACGGTGCAGCGCAGGTGGCGGTATCGGCCGGCAACACTGGGGCGTTGATGGCCATTGCGCGCTATGTGCTCAAGACCTTGGATGGCATCGACCGTCCGGCGATCGCCACCCAAATGCCCAATGCGGCCGGTGGTGCCACCACGGTGTTGGATCTGGGGGCCAATGTCGATTGCACGGCAGAGCACCTGTTGCAGTTTGCCGTCATGGGCAGCGCCCTGGTTGCTGCCAACGGTCGTGAAAACCCGAAAGTGGGCCTGCTCAACATTGGGGAAGAGGTCATCAAGGGCAACGATGTCATCAAGCGCGCCGGCCAATTGCTGCGCGCCGCAGCCGCCCGTGGTGATCTCCACTTCCACGGCAACGTCGAGGGCAATGACATCTTCAAGGGCACCACGGACATCGTCGTCTGTGACGGCTTCGTGGGCAATGTCGCGCTCAAGGCGAGCGAGGGCTTGGCCAGCATGATCGGGGCGTTTTTGCGCGAGGAGTTTGGGCGTGGCTGGCATTCGCGGCTGGCGGCGCTGGTGGCCTGGCCAGTACTCGCGCGCCTCAAGCGCCGTGTGGACCACCGGCGCTACAACGGGGCGGCGCTGCTGGGCCTGCGCGGACTGGTCTTCAAAAGTCATGGCTCGGCCGACGCGTTTGCCTTCGAACAGGCGCTACGACGCGCGTATGATGCGGCCGAGGCCCGACTGCTCGAGCGGGTGCAGTGCCACATTGCCCGGGCGGCACCCCTGATGGCGACGCCATCGGATGAGGCGCTGCCCGCCATCTCCCGTTGTGCGGGCGCCCCGTCGTCCATTGCCAGGAATTTGATTGCCGATGAGTCTGTACGCCCGCATCACCGGGACGGGCAGCCACCTGCCCCATAAGCGCCTGACCAACCACGACATGGCGGCCCTGCTCGCTGCGCGTGGGCTCGAGACCAGCGATGACTGGATCGTCGAGCGCACGGGGATCCGCATGCGCCACTTCGCCGCCGAGGGCGAGATGGCCAGCGACTTGGCGCTGCAAGCCAGTCTCCAAGCGCTGGCTGCTGCCAGCCGCCAGCCGCACGAGTTGGACCTGATCATCGTGGCGACATCGACGCCAGACATGGTGTTTCCGTCCACCGCCACGATTCTGCAGCGCAAGCTGCACGAGGCTGCGCAGGTTTGCGGGGGCCAAGGGCCGATCGGGGCCGCAGCGCTCGATGTGCAGGCGGTGTGTACCGGCTTCATTTACGCGCTGACGGTGGCCGACGCGTTGATCCGCACCGGCGGTGCGCGCTGTGCGCTGGTGGTGGGCTCGGAAGTGTTCTCGCGTATCCTGGATTTCGACGACCGCACCACCTGCGTGCTGTTCGGCGACGGTGCTGGCGCAGTGGTGCTGGAAGCCGCCGAGCACGGCGGAGACGGCCCTGGGGTGCTCGCCACGGATATCCATGCCGATGGCCGCCATACCGGCATTTTGTGTGTGCCAGGTTCAGTGGCCGGTGGTCGGGTGCTGGGCGAGCCGCTGCTGCGCATGGACGGGCAAGCGGTGTTCAAGCTGGCGGTGGGGGTGCTGGAGGAGACCGCGCGCACCACGCTGGGCAAGGCGGGCAAGACCGAGGCCGACGTCGACTGGCTCATCCCGCACCAGGCCAACATCCGCATCATGCAGAGCACGGCACGCAAACTCAAACTGCCCATGGAACGGGTCGTCGTCACCGTCGATCAGCATGGCAACACCTCCGCAGCGTCGATCCCGCTGGCGTTGGACCATGCGGTGCGCGCTGGGCGGGTGCGCCCAGGCCAGTTGCTGTTGTTAGAAGGGGTGGGCGGCGGCTTCACCTGGGGCTCGGCGCTGGTGCGCTACTGACGACGATACGCAGGAGCAATGACAAGATGACGACATCCGCCTTTGCATTCGTGTTTCCTGGGCAGGGTTCACAGTCGGTGGGTATGCTCGATGCCTGGGGTGATCATCCGGTGGTGCGCACCACGCTGCAGGAAGCCTCCGACGCGCTGGGCGAGGATATGGGTCGCCTGATCCACGACGGACCAAAAGAAGCGCTGGCCCTGACCACCAACACCCAACCGGTGATGCTGGTGGCCGGCGTGGCTGCGTGGCGGGTCTGGAAGGCCGAGGGGGGTGCTGACCCGCTTGCGCTGGCAGGCCATTCGTTGGGTGAATACACGGCGTTGGTGGCTGCCGGCGCGCTGACGCTGACGCAGGCTGCGCCGCTGGTGCGGCTGCGCGCACAGGCCATGCAGCAAGCGGTGCCGGTGGGTGTCGGCGCGATGGCCGCCATCCTGGGGCTGGACGCCGAGACGGTGCGCGTTGGCTGTGCCGAGGCACAGGCCGCCTTCGAGCCCGGCAGCGGCGAGGTCGTCGAGGCGGTCAACTTCAACGACCCCGCGCAGACCGTGATCGCTGGCTCCAAAGCCGCGGTGGACAAGGCCTGCGAGGTACTCAAGGCGCGCGGTGCCAAACGCGCATTGCGACTGCCGGTGTCGGCGCCATTCCATTCCAGTCTGATGCGCCCAGCCGCCGAGGTGCTGCGCGCCGCACTTGCGGAGCTGGAAATTCAGGTGCCGGGGATTCCAGTCGTCAACAACATCGACGTCGCAGTGGAGAGCGACCCGGCGCGCATCCGCGACGCGCTGGTGCGCCAGGCCGCCGGCCCCGTGCGCTGGGTGGAGTGCGTGCAGGCGCTGCGTGCGCGGGGGGCGCAGACCATCGTCGAGTGTGGCCCTGGCAAGGTGCTGGCGGGGCTGACCAAGCGCATCGCGCCGGAGTTGCAGGCCGCTGCACTCTACGACCCCGCCACCTTGGCTGAGGTGCGCGCCCTGTTGGCGGGCTGATTTGCGCCGCGCCAGTGCCCTATCGAATGCGAATACGCAGGAGGAAGTCGACCCATGTCTGAACCGGTTTTCGTGGGCCAGGTGGCCTTGGTCACGGGTGCTTCGCGCGGCATCGGCGCGGCCATCGCGCGCGAACTGGCTGGCCGGGGTGTACGCGTCATTGGCACCGCTACCAGCGAAGACGGCGCCCAGCGCATCACCCAGGCGCTCGCGGGCTTCGAGGGCTGCCGCGGCGTGTGCCTGGACGTCAACGATGCCCCGGCCGCCGAGGCGCTGGTGGACGCCCTGGTCAAAGAGCACGGGGCGTTGCACATCCTGGTCAACAACGCGGGTATCACGCGCGACATGCTGGCCATGCGGCTCAAAGACGAAGATTGGGATGCGGTGCTCGACACCAATTTGAAGGCGGTGTTTCGCCTCTGTCGCGCCGCCATTCGCCCGATGATGAAGCAGCGCTATGGCCGTATCGTCAATATCACCAGCGTCGTGGGTGCCACGGGCAATCCCGGGCAGGCCAACTATGCAGCGGCCAAGGCCGGTGTGGCCGGCATGACGCGCGCCTTGGCGCGCGAGCTGGGCAGTCGGCGTATCACGGTCAACTGTGTGGCGCCAGGTTTCATCGAAACCGACATGACCGCCAGCCTGCCGCCCGAGCAGCAGCAGGCGCTGCTGGCGCAGATTCCGCTTGGCCACCTCGGCAAACCGGCCGACGTGGCGCATGCAGTGACCTTCCTGACCAGCCCACAGGCGGGCTACATCACAGGGCAGGAGCTGCATGTCAACGGCGGCATGTTCATGGCCTGATTTTTGTCCCATCGACGCCCGGCGGGGCCATAGCGGCGGGGCCGCTACAATGCCGGAGCTGTTTCAACCACCCGACGAGGGAACTATGAGCGACATCGAAGCCCGTGTGAAGAAGATCATTGCCGAGCAACTCGGCGTGGAGGAGAGCCAGGTTACCCCCGAGAAGGCGTTCGTCGCCGACCTGGGCGCCGACTCCCTCGACACCGTGGAACTGGTGATGGCCCTCGAAGACGAGTTCGGGATCGAGATCCCCGACGAGGACGCCGAGAAGATCACCACCGTGCAGCAGGCGATCGACTACGCCAAGGCGCATCAGAAGGCTTGATCCTCTATGAGCCGCCGCCGTGTCGTCGTGACCGGCTTGGGCTGCGTCAGTCCCGTGGGCAACACGGTGGAGGCGGCCTGGGCCAATCTGCTCGCAGGCCGCTCGGGCATCGATCGCATCACCAAATTCGATGCGAGTGCTTTTGCTTGCCAGATCGCCGGTGAGGTCAAGCACTTCGACCTCGAGTCCTACCTCCCACCCAAGGAGGCACGGACCATGGACACCTTCATTCACTACGGCATCGCTGCCGCGGCCCAGGCCGTGGCTGACGCGGGCCTGCCGGTGGGTGAGGCGCTGTCCGAGGACGAGGCCTGTCGCATCGGGTGCGTGATCGGCTCGGGTATCGGCGGCTTGCCGCTCATCGAGGCGACGCACACGGAGCTCACCCACCGCGGGCCGCGCCGCATCTCGCCATTTTTCGTGCCTGCATCCATCATCAACATGGTGGCGGGCCATGTGTCCATGCGCTATGGCTTCAAAGGCCCCAACCTGGCGGTCGTCACAGCCTGCACCACCGGCCTGCATTGCATTGGCGAGGCAGGGCGCATGATCGAGTATGGCGATGCGGACGTGGTCATTGCGGGCGGTACGGAGTCGACGGTCTCCCCCCTGGGCATCGGTGGCTTTGCGGCGATGCGCGCTCTGTCCACGCGCAACGACGATCCGCAAGCTGCCTCGCGCCCGTTCGACAAGGACCGCGATGGCTTTGTGCTGGGCGAGGGGGCCGGTGTGCTGGTGTTGGAAGAGTACGAGCGCGCCAAGGCGCGCGGCGCCAAAATCTATGCCGAGCTGGCCGGCTACGGCATGAGCGCCGATGCCGGCCACATGACCGCGCCCAACATGGACGGCCCGCGCCGTGCCATGCTCCACGCCATGCGCAACGCGGGCGTGAACCCGGATCAGGTGGATTATCTCAATGCGCACGGCACCTCCACCCCGCTCGGGGACATCAACGAGACCAATGCCATCAAAGCCGCGCTGGGTGATCACGCCCGACGCACGGTCATCAGCTCCACCAAGTCGATGACCGGTCACCTGTTGGGCGGCGCGGGCGGACTGGAGAGCGTTTTTACCGTCCTTGCCGTGCATCACCAGAAAGTTCCGCCGACGATCAACCTGGCCGAGGCGGACGCCGAATGCGACCTGGACTACTGTGCCAACACGGCGCGGGATGTCCGCATCGACGTGGCGCTGAAAAATAACTTCGGTTTTGGTGGCACCAACGGTACGCTGGTCTTCAAGCGCGTCTGATGCCCATGGCGGCCCGCACCGGGGCAGCCGGTATCCGCTACCCGACTGGCTCCGCACGGCTGGACACCTGGGCCGCTGCGATCGGCCTGTGCAGCGGCCTCGTCGCGCTGAGCTTGTGGGCTTGGGCGAGACCCGATCTGCCTGCGCCATGGTGGGGGCTGGCAGCGGCGGTGGCCGGCTCCGCGCTGTGGATTGGCTGGGGTTTGCGCTATCCTCGGTATGGCGAGCTGGCGTGGTTGCCAGCCAACAGCCCGGACGGTGCCGTGAGTGGCACATGGCGCTGGATCGGCGCGGGGCGGCTGTCCGAGGTGTCTCTGCTGGAAGTACGCGTGGTGTGGGACATCACCGACGTGGTGCTGCTGGAGGCTCGAACGCCCGATGGTCAGCGGCTGTGGCTGTGGTGCCAGCAAGCTGCGGCTGGCGAGGATGCCACGCACTGGCTAGCCTTGCGCCGGGCTCTGATGGCAGCGGCCGATCCCGAAGGCCGATCGGGTATATTCAGGCGCCCCGCGCCGACGCCATGATGGACGAAAACCGCCGCTCCCCCGACGCCGACGCCGCGCTCGTGCAGCGCGCGATCGCGGGCGATCAGCGGGCGTTCGAGTTGCTGGTCATCAAATACCAGCGCCGGGTCGAGCGTCTGATCGGGCGCCTCGTGCGCGACACCGATCTGGTGCCCGATCTGGCGCAGGAGACCTTTATTCGTGCCTACCGGGCATTGGGGCAGTTTCGGGGCGATGCCCAGTTCTACACTTGGCTGTACCGCATCGCCGTCAACACCGCCAAGAAGGCGCTGCAGGATCTCAAGCGCGATCCGTTGGTGTCCATGAGCGCCCTGTACAACGGGGACGATGCCGATGAAACTTCCGCCCTGGAGCAGGAACTAACCGCGCAGGTGGCCGATACCGAAACCCCGGACGCGGTGCTGGCGAGTAAAGAGATTGCCCAGGCGGTGCAAGCAGCGGTCGATGCCCTGCCGACCGAGCTGGCCCAAGCAATCACGCTGCGCGAAATCGATGGTCTCAGTTACGAAGAGATCGCGCAAGCGCTCGACTGCCCGATTGGAACGGTGCGCTCGCGCATTTTCCGCGCTCGGGAAGCGATTTCGGCGCGCATCAAGCCCATGCTGGAGCGCCAATCCGGCAAGCGCTGGTAGTGTGCCGTGCAGAGCCGCCAGATTGGATATCTGATCATGAAGACTGTCGCCCCATCGAATGATCTGTCCGCTGCCGAGGCTGCGCGGCGAGAATGGCTGTCGGCGCTGTACGACGGCGAGTGCGAGCCGTTGCAGGCGCTGACCGCACTCGGCGGGGCCGACTCGGCTGCCGACCGCGCGGCGTGGGATGCGTACCGTTGTATTGGTGATGCCCTGCGCGCTCGGGCAGGCATTGTCGACGGGGGGGCGGACCCCGCTTTCGTGCGCGCCGTCATGGCGCGCGTGGCCACACACGCCGCATCGCCAGCCAGCGAGACACTGCCGATCGTGGCGGATCCGCAGTCAGCCGCCGCCAATGATGCCGTTTCGCGCTGGAAGCTGGTGGCGGGGGTGGCCGCACTGACTGCCGTGGTGGCTGTCGCATGGCAGGTGGGTGCGGTGCCGGGGGCGGTGGAGACAGCGCCGCGCATGGCTCAGGCCGAGCCGTCCCAGACCCTGACCGCGAGTCAGCCGAGCGCTGCGACGCCGGTGCCGGGCGTGGTGGTGCGCGATCCCCAGCTCGAGGAGCTGATGGCCGCGCACCGCCAGTGGGGCGGGGCCTCTGCGCTACAGAGCAGTGCTGGTTTTCTGCGGGCGGCCAGTTACGACCCACCGGCGCGTTGAGCGGCG
>CALEDU010000204.1 GCA_937949455.1 uncultured Tepidimonas sp.
GAGGAAGCGATCGCGCTCGAGCGGGTCATCGCCGTCGAAAGCCGCCGCAGCGTTGATGACGGCCGAGCGCGAGTGCTCGACCGCCATCCACAAATCGACCGCGCGATGCTGCAGCGCCTGGAAGCTGCCGATCGGGCGGCCAAACTGGCGGCGCGTCTGCAGGTAGTCGCGCGTCATGCGCAGGGCGACCTCCATGGCACCGAGCGCCTCGGCGCACAGGGCGAGCGCCCCACAGGCCAGCCCATGCGCCAACACCTGGCCTGCCCGCGCCGGGCCAGCCACCAGGGCGTCGGCTGGCACACGCACGGCGGTCAGGATCAGATCGGCGGCCCCCCCGCCATCGATGCGGGGATAGGCGCGCACCGACACCCCTGGGGTACCGCGCGGCACCCAGAAGAGCGCAATGCCCTGCGGATCGCGCACGGCGCCGGATAGCCGGGCCGACACCAGCCAGCCTTCAGCTTCGCCGCCGTGCGGCACGACCGCCTTGTGGCCGTCGAGCACCCAGCCTGCGGCATCGCGCTGGGCTGTGGTGGCGACGAGGCTCGGATCGTAGTGAGCATCGGGCTCCTCGTGGGCGAGCGCGACGACCGCACCGGCCGCCACCCGCTCCAGCCACGCTGCCCAAACACGCGGATCGTCGGCGCGGGCCAGCATCTGCCCCACCACCGCGGCCCCGAGCAGGGGCTCGATCAGCAGAGCCCGGCCCGCGCTTTCGAACACGGTGGCGATGTCGAAGCCGCCGCCACCCAACCCTCCGGCAGACTCGGGCAGCAGCGCCGCGACGGCCCCCAGTTCCACCAGGCCGGCCCACAGATCCACGTCGTACCCTTGCGGGCTGGCGGCGGCCGCATGGCGACGCTCGATCGGGTAGCGCTGCGCCAGATAGCGGTCCAACGATTCGGCCAGCATGCGCTGATCGTCGGTGAGCGAAAAGTCCATGTCGGGTCCTCCTCACAGGCCGAGCACCGCCTTGGCGACGATGTTCTTCTGGATCTCGTTGGAGCCACCGAAGATCGACAGCTTGCGGTGGTTGAAATATTGCGCTGCAGCACTGGCCGCCCCAGCAGGGCCGAGCGCATGAGCGGCACCTTCCAGCGTCAGCGCCACCTCGATCCACGGCAGCGCATAGGGGCCCACGGCGCGACGGGTCAGGCTCAGAATCTCTTGCCGCACCTGTGTGCCCAGGATCTTGAGCAGCGAACTCTGTGGCCCCGGTGCACCGCCACCGGCCACCGCCGCTAGCATGCGCAGGTTGGTGGTCTTGAGGTTTTCCAGCTCGATTTCCACCCGCGCCAGCCGGGCGGCAAACAGCGGATCCTCGATCAGCGGCCGCCCACCCTTGTGCACCGCACGCGCGATGACCTTGAGCCGCTCCAGTCCCGCGACCGAAAAGCCGATGCCAGCGATGTTGGTGCGCTCATAGGTCAACAAATACTTGGCGATCGTCCAGCCTTGATTCTCCGCACCGACCAGGCGATCCACCAGCACACGCACATCAGTCAGAAAAACTTCATTGACTTCGTGCTCGCCATCCAGTGTCAGGATGGGCCGCACCTGCACGCCTGGGCTGTCCAGGTCGATGAGCAGAAAGCTGATGCCCTCCTGCGGCTTGGCGTCGCGGTCGGTGCGCACCAGGCAGAACATCCGGTTGGCGTAGTGTCCCAGCGTCGTCCACGTCTTCTGACCGTTGACGACATAGTGGTCGCCGTGGCGCACCGCCGTGGTCTTGAGCGACGCCAGGTCCGAGCCGGCCTCGGGTTCGGAGTAGCCCTGACACCACCAGTCCGACCCATCGAGGATGCGCGGCAGCCAGTGGCGCTTCTGTGCCTCGGTGCCATAGCGGATCAGCACGGGCCCCAACATGTTGACGCCAAACGGCACGATGCGCGGCGCGCCAGCCAGTGCACATTCGTTCTCGAAAATGAAGCGCTGCACCGGCCCCCAGCCCGGGCCGCCCCATTCGCGCGGCCAGTGGCTGGCCAGCCAACCCCGCGCGTGCAGGATGGCATGCCAGCGCGCCATGTCATCGCGCGTCAGACGCAGGCCTTGACGGACCTTGGTGGCCAATTCCGGCGGCAGCTCGTCGCGCAGAAAAGCGCGCACCATATCGCGAAAGGCGCATTCATCGGGGGTCAATCGCAAATCCATGTAGGCGCTCCCAAGGCCACCGGCCACCTGTCGGGGCAGGCACGCTGGCCTGCATCCGCTACCCCGATTGTGCGCAGACTGCGCAAGCTGCGCCATGGGCGGCTGTACAACCGGTGACGCGGGCTGCGGCGGCCGATTTCGTGGCTATAATGTGGGGCTTATCGATTCCCCGATAGCTCAGTCGGTAGAGCGCCGGACTGTTAATCCGTAGGTCCCTGGTTCGAGCCCAGGTCGGGGAGCCAAGATATGTCTCTCGAGTCCGTTATTGCGCGGCTAGGGTTCACACCGGCGATCGCCAGCGCGCCAGCGTGCGTAGCAGTGCGGTGTTGACTTAACCGAGCGCAAAGCCCTCTTGCTGCAGCCATGCGGGCAGGGATTGAGATTGTGCGGGGTCGGCCAGTCGACGCGCCAAGCCCAGGTATGCACCGTATGGACCGCCCTCCGCCAGCAGAGCCTCGGCGATGGATTCGGACAGGGGCACGCGCTCCAGGGCTTGCACCAGTGGCATGCGCAGCCATCGGTCCAGCGTGGAAAACAAGCCTGTGAGATAGATTTCAGTGGCCAGTTCATGCTGAGCACCGGCGTCCATGAGCATTTGCATCAGCTGCGCGCGCAGCACCAAGCCCTGGCGTACAGGCTGCAAATCGGGGTCGGATACCGCGCTGGGCAACAAGCGGATCAAGGCATCGCGAAAACGCCGCTCCCCCAGCAACAGGACGGCTTGTCTCACCGTAGCCACCTCGCGCCCGGTGCCAAAGGCATCGCTGTTGACCAGCCGCAATAACCGGTAGGTCAGCAATACGTCGGCGTGCACCAGGCTGACGACCGTCTCCATGGACGCCTCGCGCAGCAGGGCTTGCTGCACGCGCAACAGCACGGCCTTGTCGACCCCTAGGCCGCTTGCGGGGCGAGACGCGAGTGCATCGTCTTCCGGCCAACCCACCACACCCCAAGCCCGACGTATGTCCAGGCAGTGGGCTGCAAGCGCCAGCTGGCCAATCGCCCCATACAACTGCCCCGGCAGTACGGGACTGTCGGCGGGCCGCTGAGCGGACAGGGCCTGTTGTGCTTGCTCAGGCCACAGGTGCAGTAGGTAGCGAAAGCGCTCGGCAGCACTGCCTGTGACGGGGTGCGCGCGGGCCAAGGGCTGGTTTTGCACCAGCCGGTGACCCAGGCGCCGGGCCTGAGTGAGGGCATGCAGCAGCTCTGGGGGCATACGCGGGCCAAAGTCGGGCATCTCGAGCCAGACATGGTCTGGTGGCGAAGCCGACAGAGCCTGCAAGACAGGGCGCTGCTCGGCAAACGCCACCAGCAGGAACGGCGAGCCCGCGAACCACCAGTCGGCCATCGCGTGCAACAAGTGGGGGACATCGACGCCATCGTCCAGCAAACGCACCAACAGACGCACGCCGATCATTCGGCGCCCGTCACCCCAGATCGGCTGATACGTAAAGACCGCGTGGTCCAGCGGATTGAAGCCCATGGCGCCAACACTGTAGCCGATGTCGGCACCGCCACCGCTCGATGGCCAGTGCGCCGTCAAGCCAGATATTGGAACAGGGACAGCCGCTGCACCTGCGCATACGAGGACAAACCGGCCTGGTAGGCCAACTGCTGGGTCTGAAAGCGCGAGATGGCCTCGACCATGTCCAAGTCGGTGAGTTCGGACTGCTGTTGGATGTGGTAGTCCTCGCGCGCCTTGAGCGCCGCCTGCACCGCATCGGCCCGGTTGAGCCAGTCGCCCAGTTGGCCACGGGCGGTGAGCACGGCGTCGAGCCGAACGGTCAGGTTTGCGTTGGCCTGCCCGAGCTCGCCAGCCAATTGGGCTGGCGACAATCCGTTGTTTCTGAGTGCGATGATGGCGCGATCGAGCGTTTCCCAGATGCTGTCGTTGGCCTGCGTGCCCGAGGGGCCGAAGATCCGCTCACCATCGAGCACATGGGGCAAGGAAGTCTCGGTCGGCGCGCTTTGGCCTGCCAGCCCCTGCCACTGCACGATGCGGCTATCGTTGCCATAGGTTTGGGGGGTTGGAGCAACGGCACTCTCCACAAATGGCTGTGCACCCGCGCTGACCATTCCCTGGCCCATGAACAGCGGTCGTCCCAGGGTGTCCTGCGTGTTGGACAGCGCCAAAATGCGCTCGCGCAGGCCTTCGAGCTCGTCCGCGAGCGTGTTGCGGTCATTGGCGTTGAGCACGCCGTTGCCGCCGCGCACGATCAGTTCCTTGGCCCGAAGGTAGAGATCGTTGACCGTGCCGAGCGTGCTTTCTGCCAATTCGATATTGCGGCGGGCGGCCTCCAGCGCACGCTGATCGGACTGGATGCGCTGCATGCGAGCCTGCTCGCGTTCGGCCAAGGCGGCGGCCGTGGGGTCGTCGCTGATGCGGCGCACCCGCTTGCCAGAGGAGAGCTGATCTTGCGCCTCGGCCAGCTGCGCGCCGCGCTGCTGCAGCCGATTGATGGTGCTGTCGTAGCTGTAGGCCGTGGCCACGCGGTAAACGGCTGTCATGGTGGACCTCGTCAACGGAAGGTGCTGATCAGCGTGTCGAAGATGGACTGCACGGTCTGCAGGTATTTGGCAGAGGCTTGATACGCCTGCTGGAACTGCAGCAAGCGCGCTGCCTCCTCGTCGAGGTTGACGCCGGCCTGGTTGGCGCGGCGCTGCTCGGCGTCGTCGGCCTGTGCCTTGGAAAAGTTGGCGCGCGACTGGGCTTCGTTGACGCGCGAGGCGAGATTGGAAAAG